>JASMLU010000001.1:300000-380000 GCA_030748535.1 Candidatus Krumholzibacteriia bacterium | reverse complement strand
CGCTTTTCTTTCACCAGATTCGGCAACTGAACCCTGAGCAGAAGATCCTGGTCTACTTCAATCCGGTGTTGGTTACGGAAATTCCCAGGTCGGCTCCCGGAGAACTCGAGTACGATTACTACGAGGGTCTGCATCCTGAGTGGTACGCCTATACCGAATTCGGGGATCCGATTTCATACTGGCCCAGCACCTTTCACATGAACATCACCCGCCACTGCCCGGAGGTGGAAGGCCTGAGCTACCGGGACTATATGCTGGGCTTCATTGAGGAGCGGTTCTTCCCTCTTATCGAGGAGGGAGCGATCGATGGCATATTCCTGGATGAGATGAGCGGCGGAGGATATCTCTGGTGGGATCCGCTCTTTGAAGGCACCTTTGATTACAACAACGATTCTGTCCCCGACGAACCGGACAGTGTTGCGGTCTGGTTGCTGGAGGGTCTCATCGAGGTGGCCGATTTCGTGGGGGGCAACAACCCTCCCGGCTCCCTGATTCAGGGCAACAACTGCAAACCCTATCATGGAGGACTGGATGGCAAGTTTTATGAGGCCTTTCCGGCATTCTGGGAGAACGATCTTCCCGGCTCACTCCATGATCTGGATATCTGGAACTCCGTACAAGGGGCGCCGAATGCCATCACGGTGAACGGGCTTCATCCCAGTGACAACATCCGTCGCTTTCGACACCGATATACGGCCAGCCTTCTCTCGGACAACTACTTCAGCTACGACCATGACACCTATGATCACTTCCAGCTCGATTGGTTTGAGCTCTTCGATTTCGAACTGGGCTTCCCCCGGGGCCATCGATACACCCTTCTGGAAGATCCCCTGATTGTGGAGGATTTCGAACTGGGAATGGGCCATACAGTGATCCCGTCAGATTCTGTGAACTGGTCGTATTCAGACAATCCTGATCATGTGATCCAGGGCGAGAAGAGCCTATACCTGGAGAGCCAACAGGAATACGAGTACCCTTTTCTGGCGGAGATCCAGCTTTCGAATGGATTTACTCCGGATCAGCCCTATGTGATCTCCTTCCGCTACCGGGTTCTGGACACCGAAGCCGAGCACGGGAAGATCTGGCTCAAGGCCTGGGATCTGAGCGGAGATCCGGCCAGCGCTCTCAGTTCCGTGGAGGCAAAGGTGGAAGCGGGGGCAGAGGGCCTCTTTCGAGCAAAGATGAATCTGGAAGATTTTCCGGACTATCGGCTTTATCTCCGTTCCCATGAAAATGTAACCCTGCTTATCGACTCTTTGACGGTTGTGGAGGGTAGGGGGGGACTCTGGGCCAGAGACTATGACTACGGCACAGTGGTCTGCAATAACAGCGAGATGAGCAGGATCCTGCCCTACAATCCCGATTGGGTCATGGTCGATGCTGACCTGCAGAGAGAACATAATCCGGGTTGGCAGGTGGGGCATCCCATCTACCTTCCTCACGAAGATGGCCTGGTCTTCCGCCGGGCGGAGGTATGGACTTCCTCTCCCCCGGTTCCAACGCAGAAGCTCCGGCTGGAAGGTCCCTGGCCCAATCCGGGGAACCCGGCCTTTTCCCTGCTCTTGCAGGGCAGGGAAGGCGAGAGAGCGGAGGTGTCGCTTCACGACATCCGGGGGCGACGGATTGCAAGTCTCTGGAGTGGGCCGCTTGGGCCGGACGGCCTTCGTCTTGATTTCCGAAGCGGACAGGCGCCGCTTCCGTGCCTGGCGGCAGGGCTCTACCTGATCCGGGTGGAGAGTGAGGGAGAGACCCTGTCCCGAAAGTGGCTTCTGCTCCCCTGATTCTTGACATTCCTGCGGGTCTGTGTCCTTCTTTGGTCTCACAAGGAGGGTCTCATGGAAGCGTTGATGTCATTTCTGAAGGTATTCTATTCCCCCATGGAAGTGTTCCATTCGATCGAGCGGGGGATGAAGCCCTGGGCGGGCTTGCTGGTCTATCTTCTTCTCGCTTTTCTTATCATTTCCATGATGGCTCCTCTCATGCAGGAGATGGCCAGAAGCTCCATGCTGGAAAGCGGGCAGGTGGCCCTCGAGGATGTAGACGCAATGATGTCCTCTCCCGTGATGGTCTTTTCCCTGAAGGTCGCACCGACTCTGGGATTTCTTTTCAACCTGCTGGTCATGGCCTTCTTCCTCTGGCTTGCCTTTCTGGTCTTTTTCGGCGCGGTTCCTTTCGGGAGAATCTTCACGCTGGCCCTCTACGCCGGTTTTGTGGATCTCCTTCTGGGGCTCCTGAACAATGTGTATCTTGCGACAACGAGCCCGGAGATCTCCTCTCATCTGGATCTGGCAGCGGTCTCCCTGAATCTGAGCCTCGGTGCCTTTTTTGACCCCTTGAGTTTCCCGGGAGCCTTCCTCAGTCGCTTCGGACTCTTTCAGGTCTGGAAGATCTGGCTTCTGGTCGCAGGTTCATCCGTAGTGCTCGACCGGGAGCGTTCGAAGACTCTCTGGCCGGTACTCATGATCGCCATTCTCGGCGCTCTCTTTGCCGCATTTACATCCACTCTTGCGGGGAAATTCGGTGCCATGGGCTGATCCTTGAATCTCACCTGCGCTCGTTGACAGGGCAGAGCGACGGTGATACCTTGCAATTTCCCTGCTTTCAAGGGTGAATCAGGATTCCGTGGCCCGCATGCCGCGGGTGCTTCCACGTAACAGGAAGGTTGGAAAGAAGATGAGTTTCGAGACCCGGGATATCCGCAATATCGTTCTCCTTGGACACCAGAGTGCCGGCAAAACAACACTTGGGCAGGGAATACTCTATGTGACCGGATCAACCTCCCGACTCGAGCGTGTGGATGAGGGGAACAGCAGTCTCGATTTCGATTCGGATGAGATCGAGCGCAAGATGTCTCTTGTCGCAAGCGTGGGCTGGGGTGAATGGAAAAAGAAGAAGATCAACTTCATCGATACTCCCGGATACGATGATTTCCGCGGGGAAGTGGTCTCCGCGCTTCGTGCGGTGGAAGGAGCCATTCTTCTGGTTCGCGCCGATGGCGGTGTGGAAGGGGGAACGGAAAAGTCCTGGGAAGTTCTGAATGATCAGGGAATGCCCCGCATCATCTTCATCAACCGGATGGACAAGGAGCACGCCGACTATTCGGAAACTCTGGGTCAGATCCGGGAGCAGCTTCTTGGCTCTTCCGTGGTTCCTTTTCAGGTTCCCTTTGGCTCCGGGCCAGCCTACACGGGCTACGTCGATCTCGTTCACATGAAGGCCTATGAGTTCGATGCGGACAATACACCGAAAGAAACGACCATCCCTGAAGGCATTGCGGACGAAGTCGAGGAACTTCGTTCTGTTTTGGTGGAGGGAGCGGCCGAGGCCAGCGAAGAACTGATGGAGAAGTTCTTCGAAGAAGGAACCCTGAGTGACGAGGAAGTGGTCGAGGGTCTTTCGAAGGGAATCCGCGAGGCGACCCTCTCGCCGGTTCTCGTGGGAGATGCCTACAACGGTCGCGGTGTCCGTATGCTGATGGATGAAGTCATTGAACTTCTTCCCTCCCCTGAACAGCGTCCCCTTGAGTTCGATGGAGAAACGATCGCGGCCGATGCCTCCGGAAAACCTCTGGCGCTGGTTTTCAAGAACATCAATGAGATGAATCTCGGAGACCTTTATTTCCTGCGCGTTTTTTCCGGGACTCTTGAGCATGGCAAGGACTACCACAACCTCAGTGCAGACACCGGGGAGCGAGTGGGGCAGGTCTATCAGTTGACCGGCAAGAACCGGAGCGAGATTCCCAGTCTGGTGGCCGGCGACATCGGTGCAACGGTGAAGCTGAAGAACACCAAGGTGGGGGATACGCTTGGCAGAAAGGGCGAGAAGCCACTGCCGGAGTTTCAATTCCCTCAGCCCATGAACGAAATGGCGATCTTTGCCTCGAGCAAGGGCGATGAGGAAAAACTGGGAACGGGACTGAACCGCCTGGCTCATGAGGATCCTAGCTTCTCCTTCCGCTTCGATCCGGATGTGAAACAGAGCATCCTCTCGGTGCAGGGAGACACGCAGATGGATGTCATCCTCCACCGACTCAAGAGAAAGTTCAATGTGGGGGTCGAAACGGAGAAACCCCGGATCCCGTACCGCGAGACGATCAGTAAACCTGTGGATACACACTACCGGCACAAGAAGCAGACCGGTGGGCGCGGGCAGTTCGGGGAAGTGTATGTGAAGTACGAGCCCCTGACCCGTGGCGATGGCTTTGAATTCCTCAACGAGATTACGGGCGGAGTGATCCCCGGCAAGTTTATCCCTGCAGTAGAAAAGGGAATTCGTGAAGCCATGGAGGCGGGTGCAAACTCAGGCTTCGTGGTGGTGGATGTGCGAGCTCGTCTGCACTTCGGTTCTTTCCACAATGTGGACTCCGATGAGCACTCCTTCAAACTGGCCGGTGCCAACAGTCTGAAAGAAGGCGTGAAACAGGCGGCCCCGATCCTTCTTGAACCCATCTATGATCTGGAGATTACCGTTCCCGATGAGAATCTGGGAGATATCATGGGAGACATTTCCGGGCGCAGGGGCAGGATTGTCGGAACCGATCAGTGCGGCAAGTACCAGATCGTGAAAGCTTCCGCTCCTCTTGCAGAACTGCACAAGTATGGAACCCAGCTTCGTTCGATCACCGGGGGCAGGGCCAGCTTTTCCTGGAACTTCTCTCATTATGATCCGGTCCCTCACGATCAGATGGAGAAGATTCTTGCGGAGGCGGCTTCCTCCGACGATTAGGAGAATCGATGTCCGGTCATTCCAAATGGTCTACAATCAAGCACAAGAAGGCCCGCCTCGACGCACGTCGGGGCAAGGTCTTTACCAAGCTGATTCGTGAAATCACGGTGGCCGCCAAGATGGGTGGCGGCGATCCGGAGATGAATCCCCGGCTTCGCACGGCCATTGCCGCAGGCAAGGCTGCGAACATGCCACTCGAAAACATCACCCGTGCAGTCAAGAAGGGAACCGGCGAACTGGAAGGGGTGATCTACGATGAGATCACCTACGAAGGTTATGGTCCGGGAGGCGTTGCCATCCTTCTAGACACCCTGACGGACAACAAGAATCGCACGGCTGCTGAAGTGCGCCATGTCTTCGGAAAGTACAATGGCAAGATGGCAGAACCGGGTGCGGTGGCCTGGATCTTTGAAAAGCGGGGAGTCATCCGGATTGCCACAGAAGGGCTGGAGGAAGACGAGTTCATGATGGCCGCCCTGGAAGCTGGAGCCGAGGATATCCAGCCGGAGGGGGACAGCTTTCAGGTCATCAGCCTTGTTGAAAACTTCAACGTGGTTCAGAAAAATCTCGAGGCAGATTATGAATTCGAATCCGTGGGACTTGAGAATCTCCCAAAGACCACGGTGGCCGTTGAGGAATCAGAGGCAGCCGGTGTTCTTCGCCTTCTGGAAATGCTCGAAGACCTTGATGATGCACAAAAAGTGACCGCCAACTTTGATATCGACGACGAGGTCATCGAGAAACTCGCAGAAGAATAAGGAGTCCCATGCCCCGAATCCTCGGTATCGATCCCGGCCTGAGGCACACGGGTTTTGCCTTGATCGACTGCGAGGGTTCCCTCTTCCGTCACATTGACTCCGGGGTTATTTCCCCCGATCCAAAACTGGAGATCCAGGATAGGCTTCTGATCCTCCACCAGGGGATCCTGGATGTTCTCAAACGCCACTCTCCCGATGCATGCGCCGTAGAAAATGTCTTCTATCACAAGAACCCAAAGAGTATGCTCCTTCTGGGACAGGCGCAGGCTGCCTCTGTGATTGCGGTGGCCAGCGCAGAGATTCCCCTGACGGGTTATGCGCCCCGGGAGATCAAGTTTGCCCTGACCGGGCAGGGAAGCGCAGAAAAGGAGCAGGTGCGGTTTATGGTGGAGAGAATCCTCGGGATTGGCCTCAAGGATTTACCGGATGACCAGAGCGATGCGCTGGCAGTGGCAATCTGCCATGCGGGTCGTGCCAAAGAGGCCCACGCATGATCGACTCCCTGAGAGGTATTCTGCGAGCCAGTGGAGAGAATCTCATCCTCAGTGCAGGGCCGGTTTCTTTTCTGCTCCATAGTTCCCAACGGAGCCGTGATGAGCTTCTTCGGGAAAGCGGGGCTCAGGAGGTCTTTGTCACTCTGCTGATCCGGGAAGACCGCATGGAACTGGTGGCCTTTGCACGCAGGGATGAACGGGACCTCTACCGGATTCTTACAGCGATCTCCGGAGTGGGAACTCGTCTGGCTCTTTCCATCCTTTCCACCCTGTCTGTGGAAGAACTGGCCGGAGCCGTGCGTGCCGGCGACGAGCGGCTTCTCTCCACGGTTCCGGGAGTAGGGCGCAAGAAGGCCAGTAGACTGCTTCTGGAATTGAAAGACCGTCTGGAGAGTTTCCTTCCTGCGGATCTTTCTGCGACAGTTTCTTCCGCAAAGGGCGATCCCCGGCGCGAAGAGGTACTCATGGCACTTGAGGGTCTGGGGATTCCCCGGACTGAGGCGGCTCGTCTTTTTGACACTCTGCCCCGGGACGAAAACCTGCCGGTTGAGGGTCTGATTCGGGAGGCCCTGAAGGCAGGAGCAAAGGTCTAGCATGGCACAGGAAGAGACTCGCATTTCCAATCCAGTAGCGGCGGCTCCCGAGAGGCGAGAGGAAACCTCTCTCCGCCCGCGAAGTATGGATGATTTCGTAGGCCAGAAAGCCCTGAAGGACAATCTCCGTGTCTTTATCCAGGCTGCCCGAGGCAGGGGCGATGCTCTGGATCATGTTCTCCTTTATGGACCTCCGGGTCTCGGCAAGACCACTCTGGCCGGCATTCTTGCAGAGGAGTTGGGGGTTCCCTTCAAGTCCACCAGTAGTCCGGTTTTCCAGAGCCCTGCGGAGTTGGTCGGACTCTTGACACAACTGGAAGAGCGGCAGGTTCTCTTCCTTGACGAAATCCATCGACTGAACCGGGTCATTGAGGAACACCTCTACCCGGCCATGGAAGACTATCGATGTGAACTGATCGTGGATCGAGGGCCGAACGCACGGCAGTACAGCCTTCCCCTTCCTCCTTTCACTCTGGTGGGAGCGACCACTCGCGCCGGCATGATTACTTCTCCTCTTCGAAGCCGCTTCGGAGTGGTAGCTCGTCTGGAGTTCTATTCCCCGGAGGAATTGACCAGGATTCTTGTACGCAGTGCCCGTATTCTGGAACTGGAGTCCGATGAGGACAGTCTGGAGATCATTGCGAGCCGAAGCCGTGGCACGCCGAGAATCGCCAATCGCCTCCTGCGTCGCTTGCGGGATTTCGCAGAAGTCGAGGGCAGTGGGCGTGTCACCCGCGAGATTGCCGAGTTTGGACTGGAGCGACTGGGCGTGGATGCGAGTGGTCTGGATGAGATGGATCGACGGATCCTTCGCACCCTGATCGAGCATCACGGGGGCGGCCCTGTGGGTGCCTCCACCCTTGCTATGGCTCTGGCCGAGGAAGTGGAAACTCTGGAAGATGTCTATGAGCCCTATCTGATTCAGCAGGGCTTTCTCAACAGAACTCGCAGGGGGCGTGTGGCCACGGCGAGAGCCTGGGAGCAATTGGGTTTGACTCCTCCGGATCGCTCGACTTCCCCCGGACTCTTTGAGGATCCTGCGTGAGTTCGACTCTTGGGGACTACGATTTTTCTCTTCCGCCTGCCCTGATTGCCCAAAGACCCGCGGAGAAGAGAGACGCAAGCCGACTGCTTGTCATGAACCGTTCCGATGGCGGTCTCGATCATCGGCATTTCCACGATCTGTCCCGGTATCTGGATAAGGGCGACATGCTCATCGTCAACAATGCGAGAGTCCTTCCGGCCCGGTTTCAGGGGCAGAGAGAAGGGAGCGGGGGAAAGGCGGAAATTCTCCTTCATCGACCGATGCCGGACGGATCCTGGTTGGCTCTGATTCGCCCTTCAAAGCGAATGAAACCCGGCTCCTTTTTTGTCGGTGCTGGAGGATTGCGGATTCGTATCGCTGAGGAAGTGGAAGAGAGCCGCCGGGTCTTTCTTGAAAGTCCGGAGAGTTGGGAAGAAGCCATGTCCCTGGCAGGGGAGATTCCCCTGCCGCCCTACATCGAGCGCAGTGCAGATGAACGCGACCGGAAAGACTATCAGACGCTCTTTGCCAGTGAGCCGGGAGCGGTGGCGGCCCCAACGGCAGGCCTTCACTTCAGCGAAGCACTTCTTGAAAAACTTCGGGATCAAGGAGTTCGAAGGGGAGAACTGTCTCTCTTTGTCGGACCGGGGACTTTCCTTCCCGTTCGCAGCGAGAATCTGGAGGAGCATCCGATGCACCGGGAAGCCTTTCAACTCCGCGCCGAACTCCGAAGAGAGATGGAGGAGGTTCGGGCTGCGGGGAAACGGGTGCTGGCCGTGGGGACTACGGTCGTTCGTGCCCTCGAATCCTTGAGCGAAGAGGAGTGGAACTCTTCGGAGGACCTGTCTTCGGATACCCAACTTTTCATCCGTCCTCCTTTTCAGTTCCGCAGGGTCGACGGGATGATTACCAATTTTCATCTTCCCCGCTCCACCCTGCTTATGCTGGTTTCTGCCTTTTGCGGGAGGGAAGCACTGCTCTTGGCCTATCGGGAAGCCGTGGATCGCGGCTACCGTTTCTATTCCTATGGGGATGCCATGTTGATCAGCGATGGGGGAAGCAAATGAAGCCCTTTTTTGAACTGCAGGCTTGCTGCCCGGAAACCGGAGCGCGTGCGGGCATCCTCCACACGGATCATGGTGACATCCCCACGCCGATCTTTATGCCGGTGGGGACGCAGGCCACGGTCAAGTCACTGGGCTCACAAAGCCTGCGGGACCTGGATGCTTCGGTCATTCTCGCCAATACCTATCATCTTTATCTCCGGCCCGGCACGGAGATTCTGGAGGAGGCCGGCGGGATCCATCGCTTCATGTCCTGGGATCGTCCGGTGCTGACAGACAGCGGAGGATTTCAGGTCTACTCGCTCTCGGAACTGAACAGGATCAGCGAAGAGGGGGTGGATTTCCGCAGCCACCTGAGCGGAGCAAAGCACTTCCTGAGTCCTGAAGATATTATCCATGCTCAGGCCTCCATCGGAGCGGATATTATCATGCCTCTCGATGAGTGCATGCCCTATCCCGTGGACCGGAGTTATGCTGAAGATTCCACATCCCGTACCCTGCGTTGGGCGAAAAGGAGCCGGGACACTCTTGGCAGCTCTTTCCAGCACCACGGTTATCAGCAGCGTCTTTTCGGGATTGTGCAGGGATCGACCTTTCCGGTTCTTCGGCGGGAGAGTGTAGAGAGAACCGTGGAACTGGATTTTCCCGGTTACTCCATCGGCGGACTGGCCGTCGGGGAGCCGAAAGAGGAGATGCTGGACCTTGCAGAACTCTGCGCAGGGCTTCTTCCGGCCGATCGTCCTCGCTATCTGATGGGAGTCGGTTTCCCGGAGGATCTACTGCGAATGGTCTGTCGCGGGATCGACATGTTTGATTGCGTAATGCCCAGCCGGAATGCAAGGAAGGGCACGCTCTTTACACGCAAGGGGCGGCTGGTGGTGAGGAACGCTCCCTACGCACGAGATTTTGAAGCGGTCGATCCGGAATGTGCCTGCCCCTGTTGCCGCAACTACAGTCGTGCTTATCTGCGCCATCTCTTCAAGGCTGGTGAGATCCTCGGGATGCAACTTGCAACTCTCCACAACCTGTACTTTTATCTGGATCTGATGCGAAAGATGCGGGAAGCTATCCTCGAAGGTCGACTTTCCGCATTTGTGAAGGACTTCTTTCTCGATTACGAGATGGCTACTGAAAAATGAAAGGTGATGCCGTGAGTTTCTTTCTCCAGACTGCCGCACCCGCTCCCATGATGGGAAACTTCCTCTTTTTGGGCCTTATGTTTGCGGTCTTTTTCTTCCTGATCATCCGTCCCCAGCAAAAGAGGGCGAAGGAACATCGCGCCCTACTGGAAGGCCTTTCCCGGGGCGACAAGGTGATGACTTCCGGCGGGATTTTCGGAACTGTCGACAGCGTGAAGGACAATGTCGTGGTTCTGAAGATCAGCGAAAACACGAAAATTGAAATCCTCAAGGACAATGTGTCCGCGAAGACCTCCTGACCGTTCGATGGATCTGTCCCTGTCCTATTTCGGAGATCCCTTTCTCAGGAAAGCCACTCGCGAGGTCAGCGAGTTTGGAGATCCGCTGCGTGCCTGGCTCCCCAGAATGGTGGAGATCATGAGAGCAGAGGCGGGAGTTGGTCTGGCGGCCAACCAGGTGGGACTGGATCTGTGCTTCTGCATCGTGATTGCGAATGTGGACGAAGAAGACAGGGAAAGGGACGAGATTCTTCTGATGGCAAATCCCCGGATACTGGAGAAGTCCCGGAAAGAGGTCCTGATCGAAGAGGGCTGTCTTTCCATTCCGGGGATTCGGGAAGATGTTCGTCGTCCCGACAGGATTCGGGTACGATTTCATGATATCGAAGGAGAGCTTCGGGAACTGGAGACAGGAAATTTCCTTTCCCGGGTTATCCAGCATGAGGTGGATCATCTCGACGGTCTCCTCTTTGTCGACCGTCTCAGTTCCGCAAAACAGGCTCTCCTGAAAAAGAAACTGGCGGAAATTCGCGAAGAGCACTCCGACTGATTGAGTCGGGAGGGACATGGACTCTCTCCGTATTGTATTTTTGGGCACTCCCGAACTGGCGATTCCCTGCCTGGAGGTTCTCCACGGGGCGCAGGATGTGGACCTGCGGCTTGTGGTGACTCCGGGAGACCGCCGCAGGGGAAGAGGCCGTGCCGCAAGCCCGACGCCTGTGGGGCAGAGAGCCGGTGAACTGGGGCTTCCCCTCTTGAAGTGGGAACGCGGCGACCGGCTCAGCGTGGAAAAGGCTGTTCGGGCAGAAGCCCCGGATCTGGTGATTGTACTCGCATTTTCCCGCATCCTGAAAAGCACCTTTCTGGAAATCCCCCGACTTGCCTGCCTGAATCTGCATGCCTCCCTTCTTCCCTGGGGCCGCGGAGCCAGCCCGATCCAGCAGGCCATTCTGGAGGGACTGCCCCGATCCGGGTGGACAGCCATGAAGATGGACGAAGGACTCGATACCGGAGAGATTCTGGAACAGCATCCCCTTGAAATTGCTTCTCGCTGGACCGCAGGGGACCTTCAGGAGGCACTGAAGGAGACATCCGCGGGCTTTCTCATGGAAGTTCTCCAGAAATGGAGGGCCGGGGAAATTCAGTCTTCCCCGCAAAAGGAGGAAGAGGCCACTCATTGCCCGAAGATTCCTGCTTCTGCAGGGGCGATCGACTGGAATCGGAACGCTGTCGAACTGGAGCGCAGAATCCGGGCTTTTGATCCTGCCCCCGGCTCCTGGTGCAGAAGGGAAGGGAAGCGTCTGGGCATTCTGAACGCAGAGATTCTTAGCGAGGACGAAACTACCCGTCCCGGAGAGGTTCTCTCTGCGTCGGATGAGGGTCTTGATGTTAGCTGTGGGAAGGGAGTGCTGAGGATCCTGCACCTGCGTCCTGAGGGCCGCAAGGCGCAAGCGGTCGCCGATTACCTTCGAGGCCGTCCCCTGGCGGCTGGCAGCATTCTGGAGCAGGGATGAAGATCGCTCCGGTACGAAGGGCCGCACTGGAATTCCTTCGGGAGGATCGTTGGCTGCATGCTCCTGACTGGGACCGCTTTCAGGAGAGGATTCTGGATGAGTTTCCTCTGGAAGACAGTCGTGACCGGCGACTGTTCACCCATCTCGTTTCCGGTTCGGTTCGCCTGAAGCAGAGGTTGGACGCCCGCCTTCGCAGGCTCACAGGAAGAAAGAAGTTCGACTCTGCCGTTCTTGCCTCTCTGCGTTTGGCGCTCTATCAACTGGAGGAGAGCGACAGGCTCCCGCCCCATGCGATCGTGCATGATGCGGTGGAGTGGGTGAAACAGACCGGGAATCAAAGGCTGGCTGCCTGGGTCAATGCGCAATTGCGCAACTATCTTCGCGAGGGTCTCCCGGGTCGGGATCCGGATCCTGAACGCAGTCCCCTGAACTATGCCGTGGATGTGCTGAGCTATCCGCGCTGGCTGGCCCGGCGCTGGATCGGAGAACTGGGGCGGGAGCGCGCCCACAGAGTGATGGACTCCATGAACGGGCGAAGCGGCATCACCTTCCGATGGAATCGCAGGCGAGAAGGGCTGGAGGAATTTCTTCGCTCTCTGGAAGAAGAGGGCCAGAACTTCCTTCGACCTGCATCCAGTCCTTTTGCCTTTCGCTGTCTGGGCGCGGTGACCCCGCGTGTCTGGGAAGCTCTGGAAGACGGAAAGCTCTCCGTTCAGGATGAGGCAGCGCAAAGGGTGGCTCCGCTTCTGGCTTCAGCGGGGGGAGAGATCTGGGCAGACCTATGTGCCGCTCCCGGCGGGAAGACCGGACACCTTGCAGAGTTGGCTATGGAAGAGCAGCGTCTGATTGCTCTGGACCGCAGTGAAGTGCGCATGGAGAAAGTCCTTGCCAACCTGAAGCGGCTCGGATTTTCTGAAGTTGAATGCCTCAGTGAGGATCTTCTGGAAAGGGAACCGATTCTCTCTGATGGAGTATTGCTGGATGCTCCCTGCTCCGCTCTGGGAGTTCTTGCCGAGAATCCTGACGCTCGCTGGAGGAAATCAGAAGCACAGATCGTGGAACTTGTGGAATTGCAGTCCCGGCTTCTGGACCGCGCTTCCCAGTGGCTTCGCCCCGGAGGGCGGCTTGTTTATTCGGTTTGCACACTGAGTCCCGAGGAGACCCGCTTGCAGATAGAAGCATTTCTCGAACGTCACCCGGATTTTCAACTCGATGCAGAAGAACCCGGTTTCCTCCTCTGGCCTGATGAGACCGGCGGCTCCGGTTCCTACGCAGCTTGCTTCCGGAGGACGCATGGCTAGGAAGCGAGTTTTTCTTTTTCCCCTCACACTCATTCTCTCTCTTTCACTGGGCTACCTGTTGCTCGACCAGGTGCTCCACCGTGTAGTCCGAAGTTCCGGTTCTCATCCCATGCCGACTCTTTCCGGGCTGCCTCTTGAAGAAGCCAATGCTCTTTGTTTGGAGCAGGGCCTGGTCGTGGAACTCAAGGCCAGAGAGTACGATGCTCGCCTGCCCGAGGGATTTGTGCTTCGCCAGTCTCCGGCTCCCGGGCGGCAGGTCAAGGCGGGCCGCAGGGTGAAACTGACACTCTCCTCCGGTCCCGAGATGATTCTGGTTCCGGAACTTCGGGGAGAGAGTGAAAGACAGGCAGTGCTCAGTCTGGAAGATCGCGGTCTTCGTCCCGGAGATCGCCTGAGGGTTTCGGGTCAAATCCCGGCCGGTCAGGTCCTGGCGCTTCGCCCTCCCTCGGGCCGGCGACTTCCCCGGGGAAGCCGTGTGGATCTTCTGCTCAGTGCGGGGGAGGAGACTCCTGTCTATCTCCTGCCTGACTTTCAGGGAAAAAGTCTTCTGGCAGTTCGGGAGCTACTCTCGGCTGCATCTTTGCCGAAGCCGAAAGTCCGATTTCGCTCGCTTCCCGGTCGGAAGTCCGGGAAAGTTCTGGAGCAGAACCCTCCGGCGGGAAGCCGGATCGAAAAGGGGGACAAACTTGAACTGGTGGTCTCATCTGGATCCTGAGAAACTCTCCATTGCTCCTTCTCTTTTGGGGGGCGATCTGGGAGCCTTGTCTTCGGAAGCCGAGTCCGTGGAGGCTGCAGGAGCGGATCTCCTGCATCTCGACATCATGGACGGGCACTTCGTTCCCAACCTGAGTTTCGGCCCCGGAGTCTGTGCCGCGATTTCCCGGAGCAGTTCTCTTCCTCTGGACGCCCATCTCATGATATCGAATCCGGGAGACCTCCTGGAGGAATACCTTCGTGCGGGTTGTCATGGAATCACCCTCCATGCTGAGGCGGTGGAAGATCCGCTTCCTCTTCTTCGAGAGATTCGAAAGCTGGGGGGATTGCCCGGACTGGCCCTGAACCCCGATACGGAACTTCCCGGGGAGGATTTTCCCTGGGAGGAACTGGACCTGCTTCTGATTATGAGCGTGTTTCCCGGTTTTTGCGGGCAGAAGTTCCTGCCGGAAGTTCTGGAAAAAGCGGAAAAGTCCCGGAATCTGAGAGAGTCGAGGGGGCTGAATTTTGCGATTTCCATGGATGGGGGGCTGGGAAAGGAGCAGGCGGCCTCTTGTCGAGCTGCGGGCGTGGACATTCTGGTGGCCGCTTCTGCTGTCCTGGGCGCAGAGGACAGAAAATCGGCCATTCAGGGGATTAGGGAGGCTTCTTCCGGTCCCTGATTTCTTGCTCTGCGGGGGCTTGCACACCCTCATAAGTTCTGCTATATTGCCGACTTTCCAACTCGGTCGTGAGATTCTGACTCTCCCGCATCTGGGGGAATGTGTCCGAAAACGCGTCCTGAACGGATTCCATTGAGAAATCAGCTCTCCCGGGAGTCTGCAAAGCAGTCTCAGTCCCGGTGGGCATAGCGGAGGTACTAGATTGTCGGCTACGATTCGACTGACCCGCATGGGTGCGATGAAGCGCCCCTTTTACCGCATCGTGGTGCTGGATTCCCGCAAGCGCAGGGATGGCCGGTACCTTGAAAACCTGGGAACCTATAACCCGGTGCCCGCCCAGGCTGAAATTACCCTGAAAGAGGACCGGATTCTCTACTGGCTCGGCGAAGGTGTTCAGATGAGCAATACCGTCGAGAGCCTTCTGCGCAGTGCCGGTATTTTGGAGAAGCACTCCTTGCTCAAGAGCGGCGTTTCCCCGGAGGAACTGGACAGTCGCCTGGAGGAATGGAAGAGCAAACAGCCCAAGCCTGAAGAAGGCCGTCTGAGCCGCGCTGACAAGAAGGCCCAGAAGAAGACGGACATTGCGGCTGCCAAGGCAGCGGAAGAGGCCGCGGCCAAGGCTGCCGAAGAAGCTGCTGCCAAGGCTGCCGAGGAAGAAGCGGCGGCCGCCAAGGCTGCCGAGGAAGCGGCGGCTGCGGAAGAAACTCCCGCGGAAGAAGCCGGGACTGAAGAAGAAGCTGGCGCCGAGGAGGCTCCCGCAGAGGAAGCCGCCCCCGAAGCTTCGGAAGAGACGTAGCGATGGATCAGTTGATACGCTTTGTTGCTGACTCTCTGGCGGACTTCCCGGAGAAAGTCCAGATCGAGATGGAAGAGAGCGAAGGGGATCTGACCTATACCCTTTTGGTAGAACAGAAGGACTTGGGAAGGGTGATCGGTCGTCACGGGAAGACGGCAGAGGCCATCCGGACGCTTCTCTCCACGAAGAGTCACCAGGAAGACCGTAGGGTCTTTCTTCGGATTCGGGAACTGGACTAGGTCTCGTGCGACTGGAATTGGGTCGGGTCGTCCGATCAGTCGGACTGAAAGGCGAGTTCAAGCTTCTCCTTTCCCAGGACTTCTGGCCCGAGGTTCTTGATTCCGCTCAGCTTCGGCTTGAGGGGGCGGATCTTGGGAAGCCCGCAAGAATCCTGTCCAGGCGTCCAGCAGGAAACTGTTGGGTTCTGGGGCTGGAAGGGATTGAAAGTCTGGAAGAAGCGGAGAGTCATCGGGACTGGATCCTCGTTTTTGAGGGGGAAACCCTTGATGTGGAGGATCCACCGGAAGTCCTGCCCTTTCAGATTGCCGGATTTCAGGTTCTTCTCCCCGATGGACAAAAACTCGGGGAAGTTCGGGGTCTGGAAATGATCCCGGCCCAGCATCTCCTGCTGGTTCAGGGCGAGGAGAAGATGTACCGGATTCCATTCGTGGAGCCGATCGTCAGGGATCTGGATTTGAAAGAACACCGGATTCTGATTGATCCTCCCGACGGTCTGCTGGATCTCTAGGAGGGCCATGGTCATCAACGTGGTCACGCTTTTTCCGGACTTTCTGGAAACGGCTGTCCAAACGGGGATTCTCGGCCGAGCGATCCGGAACCAGGTGGTCGAGTACCGTTTCGTAAATCCAAGGGATTTTGCGAAAGATCGCCACGGAACGATTGATGATGCGCCTTATGGAGGCGCCGCAGGAATGATCCTGATGGTGGAACCTCTGGTGAAAGCCATCGAGTCGATTCAGGAGAAAAGCGATCATCCGGGTCATCCGGTGATTTTCCTTTCTCCCAGAGGCCGTCCCTACAAGCAGGAGACAGCCCAGCGTCTGAGCCGGGAAGCGGAAATTACCCTGCTATGCGGGCGCTACAAGGGAATCGACGAGAGAGTTCGCGATCTGGTGATCAGCGAGGAGATTTCTCTCGGGGATTACATTCTGACGGGAGGGGAACCGGCCGCAGCGGCAGTGATCGACTCGGTCGTTCGACTTCTCCCGGATGTGATGGGTGATCTGGAATCTGCGGAAACGGATTCCTTTGGAGAGGACAAGATGGGCCTGCTTGACTGGCCCCATTACACTCGCCCCGAGGAGTTTCGGGGTCTGACGGTTCCCAAATTGCTTTTGAGCGGGAACCACGCAAAAATCGAGGAGTGGCGAAAAGAACAGTCCCGGCTTCTTACGGAAGAACATCGGCCGGACCTGCTTCCTTCGTTGAATCATGAAGACCCGGATGAACCCGGGTTGTAGACCGGAGGTAGACGGTGAACATCGTCGACACGATCAACAGCCAGCAAATGAGAAACGAATTTCCCGACTTCAATGTGGGGGACACCGTACGCTTCAGGGTCCGGGTTGTCGAAGGCAGCAAGGAACGTTATCAGCCCTTCCAGGGGACAGTGATTCAGCGCCGCGGGAGCAGTGCAGCCGCGACCTTCACCGTGAGAAAGATCTCCGGGGGTGTGGGCGTTGAACGGGTATTCCCCCTGCACAGCCCGAGCATCAGCGAACTCGAAGTCCTCAGCCGCGGCAAGGTTCGCCGCTCCAAGCTCTACTACCTGAGAAAGCTGAAGGGCAAGAAGGCCCGGATCTCCGAGCGCAGGGACAGCAAGTAGTCAGGGTGGAGAGGAACATGAATATTGACCGGGACCTTCCTGAGGTTCCGGTCTTTTCATGGGATAAACCGGAGAGCTTTCTTGCTTCCCCGCTCCCTCTTCAAAGGAAGTATCTCGAATCTCTTCCCTTCGAAGAGCGGGAGCCCTGGATTCTCCTTCTTGAAAAGGATCCCCGGAAGGGTCGTCAGAATCTGGCCTCTCTCTTGCGAAGACAGGAGGCCGGTGAGCGGCTTCTCCTTCAGCGTTTCCGGGAACTTCGCGACTTTGACAGGGATCGAGCGAAGGGCCGTATTCTCGCAGGTGTTGACGAGGTGGGCAGAGGACCCCTGGCAGGTCCGGTAACTGCGGCCGCCGTGATTCTTCCCCGCGACTTTCATGCGCCGGGACTGGATGATTCCAAGAAGCTGGGGCCGGCGGCTCGAGAGAAGTGGGCGGAGGAAATCCGGAAGGAAGCACTGGCCTGGGCCATCGCAGACCTTCCTGCCGGTGAGATCGACCGGGTCGGGATTCGCAAGGCGGTGGACCATGTCATGAGAGAAGCGGTTATGCAACTTCCGCTACAGCCCGAGCTTCTTCTGGTAGACGGCAATCACTGCCCTTCCGGTTTGCCCCCTTCGGAGGCTCATGTGGGGGGTGACCGCAGAAGCCTCTCCATTGCTGCGGCCTCCGTTCTTGCGAAGGTGCATCGGGACCGCTGGATGAAATCAATTTCCCTCCAATATCCCGACTACGGTTTCGACTCTCACAAAGGCTACGGTTCCTCCTCCCATGAGGATGCGATTCGTCTTCACGGCCCCTGCCCGATTCATCGAAGGAGTTTTCTTGGGCGAATCCTCGAAGAGAAATCGTCGCGCTCTTCTCGGAAGGCTCGGGGAGAGGATGGCAGAGAGCTTTCTGGAGATGACAGGCCATGTCATTCTCTCAAGGAACCTGATCGTGGATCGCCACGAGATTGATCTCCTTGCAAGAGAAGGGGACTGTCTGGTTCTCGTGGAAGTGAGGATGCGAAGCGGCAGGTCCTTCGGTACTTCACTCGACAGTATGCATCCCGGGAAATTGCGCAGGCTTCATTCCGCGATGCAGAGAGTGCAGTGCCGGATGCATTGGAATGGAGAAATGCGGCTGGACCTGATCACCATTGACGGATGCCCCGAAGGCGGACAACTGCAGTTGGAACATTACCGGGGGATTGCCTGAACTAGAAGTCCTCTTCTTCGAGAGGCTCGAGGATCTCGTCCATTTCCTCGAGATCCCCTTCGTCCACATCTGTGGCGACCTCGCCGGTCTCGGAAACATCCCAGGTCTCCTCTTCGTCGACCTCCACTTTTCCATTACCCATGCAGAAGCTGCACTCGTCGTCTTCGACCATTCCGGTGCCGCCACATTCTTCGCAGTTCACCAACCTGGTTTCTTCGCTCATCCTCTTCTGACCTCAATCGGAAAGTCCTAAATGGGAACAGCCCAAGAATGCAAAACTCGAGGGGACTGCGTCAAGAGTCTGGACGCATTTTTGGGAACTGTCCGGCAAGTTTTCCAAATCGGCCTGTTTCCTTCTGCCGGGCTTCAAATCCACCGGCTCGTGATTTGCAAGTCCCCGGAAGGAGGTCTAGATGCACTGTCGCTGGAGTGGAGGAAGTCTCCGCGGGCTGGAGGCGATTCCGGTTCGAGTGGAGGTTCAGTTCAGTCGGGGAATTCCCTTTCTCGCTCTGGTGGGTCTGGCCGGCGCGGCAACCAGGGAGAGCCGTGACAGGGTTCTGGGCGCCCTGAAAGAGAACGGCTTTTCTCCGCCAAGGGGCAGGGCCACGGTCAATCTCGCGCCTGCAGAAGAGCCGAAGGAAGGTGCTTCCTTTGATCTTGCAATCGCTCTGGGTCTTTTGGAAGTTTCCGGACAAGTCAGGGCGCAACGAGGGAAAGACTGGTGGATTCTCGGAGAGCTGGCTCTCGATGGAAGCCTTCGCCCGGTTCGCGGTGCTCTGGCTCTTGCCTATGCTGCCAGGAAGGCGGGAGCTGCGGGGGTCTTGCTCCCTTCGGGCAACCGGGAGGAAGCTGCTCTCATCGAGGGCATTCCCGTCAGGGTGCTGGACAATCTACGCGAGGTGATCGAGTGGGTGGAAAAAAAGAGGGAGGCTCGATTGCCTATCTCCACCGGGAATAGCAGCAGCCACTCTCCCGGAGAACCGGAACCATTGCCCCTGATCGAAGGGCTTCCGCGCCTTGAGCGGGTGCTGGAGCTGGCGGCCCTTGGCGGGCATCACCTGCTTCTGGTCGGGTCTCCAGGAAATGGCAAGACACTTCTTGCCCGGACTCTGGCGACACTTCTGCCGGACCTTGCTCCCGAGGAAAAGCGGGAAGTGATGGCCTTGCGTTCACTGGCCGGACTGCCGCTTTCTGTTCCCGGCCCTCGTCCCTTTCGAAACCCTCACCACGGGATCAGTCTGGCCGGTTTCCTCGGATCAACGGGGCGGGGCGGAAGGCCGGGGGAATTGAGCCTTGCCCATCAGGGCCTTCTATTTCTGGATGAGATTCCAGAGTTCCATCGCAATGTTCTGGAGGCGCTTCGGGGTCCTCTTGAAAGTGGCTCCTTTGTACTGAGTCGAGGCGCTGGCAGGATCCGGTGGCCGGCCAGAGTTCAAGTGGTGGCGGCCATGAACCCCTGCCCCTGTGGGCAGAGCTTGCGGGGAGAAGAACACTGCCGATGCATGCCTTCACAGGTCCGGCGCTATCTGGGTAAAGTTTCCGGCCCCCTCCTCGATCGTCTGGACCTTGTTCTGGAAGTTCCTCCCTGGAGTCCTTCCAGGGAAAAGGAGCAGGGAAGAAGGACCGCCAGATCAAGGGTCCTGGAGTCGAGAATACGACTGCTCCAGAGTTCCCCCAGGATTGAAAAACCGGAATCTGACTGGCTGGACCGGCAACTCGAATCTCTGGGATCCAGCTTTCGTCTCCGTCTCAAGGTGCGTTCCCTCTCGCAAAGTATTGCCGCTTTGGACGATGTGGAAAGGGTGTCTCGGCCCCAACTGCTGGAAGCTCTGGAACTGGGACTGGAGCAGAGATTGGCGATCGCCGCAACGCTGGGCAGCCCTGTCTGATACCCCCGGAGTCTCTTCCTTGCGAGGCTTGGTTATTTCTGGTATCCTATTGTTAACCTAGGCAATTAGAACTTTCCGCCCTCGCGAAAAGTGAAGGTTATTTGTGCGTCTTCTTCTCATGGCTCCCCTGATTTTTCTCCTGCAGGTTACTGTCTGTGGTCAGGAGGACCCTCTGGCTCCGGATCCTTCGGACTCTGCCTTTCTCTGGCTTGAAGCTCGCGATGAGGCGGGTCTCTCGCATGAAGGGGCCAGCCTGAGGGTTGCGGGAAACCTGCAGGAAGGGACGATTCCCCTGCAACTGGAACTGCCGGGAGGAGAGTCCTATCTCTTTGCACTTGAGCAGGATGGTTTCCTTTTCAGCCCCGCTGAAACCAGTTTGTCCCTGCATGCCGGAAGCCACGATACCCTGACCTTCCTTGCAGAAGAATTGCCGGAGGAAGTTCAGCGCCTGGTGATTATCGAGGATTTCTCGAACACGGACTGCTCGACCTGCCCACAGGCGGATGAGGCGCTCTGGGAGGCGGTGGAGGTGATCTCCGGAGAGGTTCTTCCTTTGGCCTTCCATGTCTTTTGGCCCCAGTGGGGGGATCCATTCTATCAGTACAATCCCGCTATGCAGAATCAGCGTTACCAGTTCTATGGGATCTCCTCCGCCCCGAACATCCGTGTGGATGGAGCCGTAGTCGGGGATCCCTTTGACAGTGATGCCATCCGTGCGGCCGCAGAGTATCGGCTTCTTGCCGAACCCTCTCTCTCGCTACAGGTAGAGAGTCACAGCTCCGAGAGTGAGATTACGGTCAGCGCCGAGGGGGAGGTGCTTCTGGATCCGGGAGCCGGAGCCTGGAGGCTTTACCTTCTTCTATACGAAACCCATGTGGAATATGCCGCAGACAACGGTCAAACCGAGTTTCTGAACTCAGTGCGGCATGTGAACAGTGAGAGCGGTGCCCTCGGTATTCCGATCTCCTTGAATGTGGGCGAGTCCTTTTCCGCCTTGGTGGTTTTCACCCCCGACTTCAATGAAGTAAACCCCGACAGTCTCCGGGCGGCAGCCTTTGTGCAAAGCTCGTCCGGGGATCAACTCATTCTTGACGCAGCCATGGAAGACAACTCTGGAGGACCCTGATGCGTAGCATGCTATTCACGCTTTGTATGATCTCTCTTCTCACTGTTCCGACCCTGGCTGAGGACAGCTTCAGTTTCACGCCATCGCTTGTCTCGGCAGTGGCCGGTGACTACGAACAGATTGATTTTCAGTCAGTCGTGGAAAACACGGGCACTGAATTGATCACTCTCACCGTAGGAAAGCACGATGAGGATCTTCCTGCCGGTTGGATGGGACTGATTTGTGTCGGGGATTACTGCTATGGGCCGGAAGTGGATGAGGCCAGCTTCGATCTTGCACCCGGAGCCAGTGAGACTCTCCATCTTTATATGAACCTCTCCGACTCTCCGGTTTCCGGTAGCATGACCATGGACCTTTCCAGCAGTGCTGGTGACGGGTTCACGGGGCTGCCTCTTCAAGCCTGGCACAGTGGGAGCAGTGACATTCCCGACTTTACCGTAACGCCACTGAATCTCAATGAGGTGGGAGGAACCGGCGAGCAGCTGACCTTTTACTCCTACATCAGCAATCTGGGTGAAGCCGCTCTCAGCTTTGATATCTCGAAGGTCAACGATCTTCCCGCAGACTGGATCAGCCTGATCTGCGTGGGGGTTACCTGCTACGGTCCGGAAGTTTACGATGTCATGGCCAGTGTGGATCCGGGGGCTCTGGAAATCCTGAGCCTCTACATGAATGTCGGAGTGGCTACGGGCGTGGGAAGAGTGGCAATGAGTGTGGCCGACAATCCGGAAACCCTGCGGGAAGACTATGAGGTCGTGGGGGTGCACGAGGACTCACCGGTGGAGTTCTTCTTTGAGCCTCAGGTCCTCAGTGCCGTGGGAGGAGACTATGAGCAGTTGACCTTCCTTGCGAACATCCGGAACCTGGCTCCCGTTTCCCAGTCTTTCACCCTGAGCAAGGATGAAGGCTCTCTGCCCTCCGGCTGGCTTTCGATGATCTGTCTGGATGATTATTGCTATAGCCCTTCGCAGAACACGGTCACCTTTGATCTGGCTCCGGGGGGCAGCACGGAACTGAAGCTCTATGTGAATCTGGATGATGTCCCCGATGAAGGTCGCGTGTTGCTGGATCTCTCCGCCGGTCGCGGTGCTGACATCGAAGATCTTGTCCTGCGGGCCTACCATTCCGGATTTGCCTCCATTCCTCCCTTTACGGTGACGACCGTGGAACTGGCCGATGCGGGCGCGGATTACGAGCAGTTGACCTACTACGCCTACATCAGCAATCTCGGGGCTTCCGCCGCCGACTTTGATATCCACAAGTCGGAGGCCCTGCCCGCTGACTGGATGGCCATGATCTGCGTGGACGGATTCTGTTACGGTCCCACGGTGCATGATGTGATTGCAAACATCGCAGGTCTCGGGATTTCCGAACTGCGGGTCTATATCAATCTTGGCGCTGTCGAGGGCGTGGGCACTGTGGACATGACGGTCGCAGACATTCCGCTCACCCACAGCGAGTCCTATCAACTGCGGGGCGTACACGAGAATCTGGTGGGCGTGGATCCCGGGGACTTTGCTGCGGGTCTGCTCCTTCGCGGAAACTTCCCAAACCCCTTTAACCCAAAGACGGAAATCGTCTTCGATTCAGAGCTTGCAGGCCTGGCAACCTTGCTGATTTACTCGCCTGAGGGGAGACTTATCGAGCAACGCCTGCTCACGGTTCATGAGGGAAGCAACCGGCTGCCTTTCCAGGCGGAGGATGCGGGGGGAAGGGCCCTGTCCAGCGGAGTCTACCTCTATCGAATTCAGGGAGATGCGGGGCAGGCCACGGGCCGGATGCTCCTGCTGAAATAGATTGCTTGATCAGCATTCTGCGAAAGGAATCGCAATGAAGAGGATTCTCCTGTGTGTTCTTGTCCTTCTGATGGCTTTTTCTGCACTGGCGGAGAAAGCGCGCAGGGCTCCGGATGTGATTCTTCAGGACTTGTCCGGGAAGAAGCACAAACTCGATGACTTCCTGGGAGAAGAGGCCGTTCTCCTGAACTTCTGGGCGACCTGGTGCAAGCCCTGTCTTGCCGAGCTTCCCCAGATCGAGAAATTCCACGAGCAGTGGGAAGAGCGGGGGCTGACCCTCCTGACGGTCTGTATCGATGATCCGCGAACGCAGAAACAGGTAAAGCCCTTCGTCAAGCGCCACGGATTCCAGTTTCCGGTCTACACGGATCCGAACCAGAAGGCCTTGCGGATGATGGGGGGGCGGGGAGTTCCCTACAATGTCCTCATTGCCCCCGATGGCCGGATGCTGGATTTGCAGACGGGTTTTCCTCCCAAAACCGTAAAACGCTGGGAGGCGCTCCTGGAAAAAGAACTGCCCGCGCTATCCGTCCCGGAGGACAAGAGCCGTGAAAACTAGTTCCCTCTGCCTTTTGGTGCTGCCTCTGGCCCTGCCTGTGTTTGCGCAGGATTTCTCCCTGATGGCCTCCAATGAGCTTCAGGCAAGCCACGACCCCGAAAGGGAGATCGACATCATCGAGGATTGGCTGGATCTGGATCTCTATGGCGAGGCCTGGAGATTCGGGCTGAGATATTCCTCCTTCTCTCCGCCTGACCCCACGGTGAGTACGGACGGGAAAGCCAGCGAGGGCTTGAGTCACCGCTTTGCGGAGTTCACGATGGGGAAGAGCAGGCTGAGGGTCGGTACTTTCACCAAGCTCTTCGGTCGGGGGATGGTTCTCCGCAGTTTTGAGAACCGGGATCTGCGAGTGGACACGAATCTGGATGGACTGCTTCTTGAGCAGGAGGAAGAGAACTGGACTGCCTCTCTTCTGACGGGGCGCGTGGAAAATGGTCAAATGGAAACGGGCGAGCGCAAGCGCGGGGACCGGATTAGCGGCCTGGACTTTGACTACCGCTTGAATTGCCATCATTTCGGGGGCAGTGCTCTGGTCATGGAGGATGGTTCGGAATTCTCCCCCCAGATGCAGTCCCTTCGTGCGGGTTTTCAGAATGAGACCTTCTCTCTGGACTGGGAGGGAGGCCGGAAGCTGCGGGGACCGGGACGGGAGAACGGGCAGGGTCATGTCCTGGAAGCTTCCTGGCAGTCGGGGCCCTTTACGGCTTTTGGAGCCCTGAAACAGTACGAGAACTTTGCCTTGAAGACCCATGACGGCAAGCTCATGAACCAGCCTCCGGTTCTTCTGCATGACGCGCGGGCGACGCTGCTGAACCGGCATCCCCACGAACTCGACCCGGAGGACGAACAGGGAATCCTGCTGGACCTCTCGGCCAGTACTTCGAAAGGGATCTTCACCGTTTCCTATGCAGAGAGTCGGTCTCTGGAAGAGGGCAAGCTGGACGGGGAGTTCCGGGAGTCCTTCCTCGAGTGGGATGGGACTCTGGCCGCTCTTGATGCGCCCCTGCACTTGATGCTTGACTTCCAACAGGTGGCCGCCAGTGATTCTCTTGCACGCTGGAGTCTGGACTATTATCTGACTCTGGTGATGGATCTCCATATCAGCAGCGAGCATGGCAACTGGACTTTCCAGTGGGAGCATCAACACAAGAACTCTGACATCGTTGGCCAGTACGATGACGAGTTCCTGATGCTGGAGTATCAGGACTGGGACGGCTGGAGTTTGTCCCTCTACACCGAGTTTCTGAACTGGTCAAGGGATCAGCAGATCTGGGAGAGGCAGGAAAAAGAGCGGACACGCTGGACCGGTGTGCAGTTCGCAAGGCACCTGGGCAAGCACCATGAACTGCGCCTGGGAGTGGGTGGCCGCCGCTCCGGGTATCTCTGCGTGGGCGGGGTCTGCCGTTACGAACCCGCATTTGACGGGGTGGAACTCTTTCTTCTCAGCAGATTTTAGCTATCTTTCACAAGATCAAGGGCTTGTTTGACAAGCTTGGGGGGCTGTGATAATTCTCGGCAGCTTCTTTTGAAACCTGAATTCTGGATGGATTGCGTGAGAAACTCCCTGATCGCACTCGGGCTTCTGCTCTTGCTGACGGCGGCCTGCCTGAGACCCGGCCCTACTCCTCTGGGCCCCGAGCTTTCGGATCTGCCGGTTCCTCCTGTGGTGGAACGGATGGTGGACTCCACTTTGGTCAGTTCCATCTTCTCATGGGATGAGCCGCTTCCCCTCTTCAATCCCACAATGCTCTTTTGTGGGCGAGACAGTGTGAGCGGATTTCACTCCGAGCCCCTTTTCAGTTTTCACTTGGACGATTTCGCAGGTTCGCCCTCATCCCTTCTGCAGGCCGGACTGCTTCTCCATCTACCACCGCAGTTCTGGCCCGTGGAAGAAGATGCCCCCTGGGACAATCCTCACATTGAACGCGACCTGCAGGTTCGCCTTCTTCGTCTTTCCTCCTGGCCGGATCCGGAAGAACCTCTGGAGTCTCTGGAGGCTTTGGATGCCTGGGCGATCAGCGACGAGTATTTCCGGATTACCGACTATCAGACGCTCTACGGGATTCCTCTTCCTCTCGACAGTGTGCAGGCCTGGGTCGATTCGAGTGCCGTGGGGGAGGAAGTTCATATCGCTCTGGAACTCGCCCAGGACAGCGACGACGGGATTCTCCGGATCTATGCGATTTCCTCTCTTGCTCATGATGCCGATTCCGAAGAAGCTTCGGCGACCAGGGCTTCCCTGAAGATTCAGTATGAAACGGATGGGGGAGACACACCGGACTGGAACAAGGATTGCGAAAGAAACGGTCTGGCTCTCGGCCGAAGTTCTGAAGCCGATGCTACGCTGGAACTGGCCAGCGGACTTCCCCGATACTGCCACCTTGAACTGGATCTGCCAGAAAGCCTGCTAGATTCGAGCATCGTGGTTCTTGGTGCGCGCCTTTCACTCTACCCGGACTCTCTGGCCACCTTCGGGGTCGGACCCGAGGAAGACGGGCCTTGGGGAATCAGTCTTCGCCTTCTCGCTCCGCTTGACTCCCTGGATCATTCTTCGCCGCTGCTTCCGGAGGATGCAAGAGTTCTTCAAAGTTCGGTAGACCTCTATACCTCCTCGTCACAGCTCCAGGATCCTTTGGTGCTGACCATCACATCCTGGCTGCAGGACTGGATTCACGGGGAAGCGGACAATCACGGTCTGATTCTGGAACTGAACGGATTAGACGAACGCCTGCGATCGTTCCGATGGCACCAGGAAGGCCCCGGGCTGAGTCCGAGGCTGGAAGTCTTCAGTACGGGGAGGCCTGATTTTGACTAGGTTCTTCCTCCTCCTCCTTGCCGTAGCCTCCCTTGCTCTTGCCGAAAGTCCGATCGAACTTCAACTGCCCGGCGAAATGCTTCTCAACGGAGACGCCCACGACCTTGCTCTGGGCGGAAGCGCAGAAGCGCGCTGGGATCTTGCCAGCGGGCTTCCCTCAAACCCGGCCCTTCTGGCCTCGCTCGATGGAGTGACTTATGCCAGCGTCCTGCAGTTTCGGATTGCAAGTCGGGACACGATCGGAGGAACCTGGAAGGAGGGAAGGCAGGATTTCCCGGCCTTCCAGTTTACTCTGGCTCTTCCGAAGGACTGGAGACTCGGGATTGGATATCGATCACTTTTCCGAACTCGTGCTTCCTACTCGCTTTCAGGAGTGGTCGAGGATGTGCCGGAGGGTGACTGGGATGGAAGCTATCAGACTCACCTGAGTCAAAGCGGGGGGCAGGGCTCCTTTCCGATTTCCCTGGCCTGGGCCTGGAAGAACCATCTTCGTCTGGGAGCGGATCTATCTCTCTTGCGGGGGAACCTCCTCCAGGAGTGGGAATATGATTTCCCTGCCGAAGCGTCCGGAATCTATGACCGGAAAATCCGTCGAAGTGCGGAGTGGAGCGGGACACAGTGGGGAGCGGGACTTCAGGCCCGGCCTGCCGAGGGCTTCAGCCTGTCTCTTCACTATCGCGGGGAGAGCAATCTCCAGGGAGAACAGTCCGAAGAAGTGAGCGGGGAAGAAGAGGATACCCCTACAGGCCTTGAAGGAGTTTTTCCGGCTTCCTGGTCGGCGGGACTTGCATGGAAGTTGCCCGGCACACAGTGCCTCGGAAGTCTGCGCACGAATCTGGTCCTTTCTGCGAACTGGCTCCAGCAGTCCTGGAGTCAGTCCTCCTTGCCGCTTACGACCGGGAAGCTGCGGGATCTCTCGCGTCTGGGCCTGGGCCTGGAGTGGAACTTCTTATTGCCCCGCGTGGGGCTTCGCGAGGAGAGGAATATCCCCCTTCGCCTCGGTTTCCGTCATGCGAATCTTCCGACACTGGATCCTCTGGAGGGAAGCTATCTGGAGGAGATCCTCTGGTCTCTGGGAACCGGCTTCAAGGTTCAGGATGGAAAGGGCGATTGTGACCTTGCCTTTTTCCTTCAGGAGTATCAGGCTTCGGGAAAGAGAGTGGAGTTTCGTTGGGGGATGGCCTTGAGCTTGCGAAGCACTGAAAAGTGGAAACGCAGAACCCATCATTTCTAGACGAGGTAATTGATGAAAGCGCGGAAAATAGTCCTTCTTCTGATTCTGTTCCTGATCGGCCTGGCCGTTTTCACCCTGAAGTCGAAGGGAGAGCCGCTGGCAGTCTCCCGCGCCAGTTTCCTGATGGAGCTGGGCCTTCCTTTGGATCTTGTATCTCTACAGGCGCCCTTTCAGTCCAAGGACGATTTGCGACAGATCTGGTGTGATCGGATCTGGGAGCAGGACAGTGAATTGGGATTTCTGGAAAAGATCGAGGCCATAAAGATTCGTCTGCGCGAAGATCCTGACAATGCGCTTCTGTCCAAGCTTCTTGGCGACGCTTTCTTTGATTACGCAAGAGATGAAGGCGGGCAGAGCTATCTGGACAGCGCGCTTTACGCATACGAGAATGCCGCCCTGAAAATGGGGGACTTCTTGCCGGCTGTTGGCAGTGTGGGGCGTCTCTATGATGAAAGAGAAGACTACGATCAGGCGGTCTACTGGTACGAGAAAGCTTTGGAACTGGCGCCCCTGCATGTTCCCACTCTCTGTAATGCGGGGGGAGCCGAATACAATCGCGGCAATGTGAACGCTGCGATGGACTTTTATCGGAGGGCACTGGCGGCGGATCCTGGGAGCCAGGACGCTCACTACAATCTCGGTGTCGCCTTTGCGGAAAGCAGAATGTATGGCGAAGCAGTCGTGGAGTGGGAAAAAGTGGTCGCCATCGATCCCACCACTCCAGTTGCAGCGCAGGCGGACACCAATGCGAAACTCCTGCGGGATGTCCTGCAGGAAACCGTCTACCGTGAAGGCAAAAAGATCCGGAGGCTGGGGCTGGGGCAGGAAACCCAATCCCGGTAGATGGATGTGCTCTCCTCTGGGGGGATGGGTTTGGAACGATACGGATGTTTGGTGCTTTGATATTCCGGGGAGCGACCCCGGCTAGGTGCTGGCGGAAGTGTCGAAACAAAGGACTGGTGCAATGAAACGCATCGTACATGTCGTCGGAACGGGAACGATCGGGGAACCCCTGACCGGACTTCTGACGAGCTTTGGCAAGGAACTGGGCATCGATGAGGTGACCTTCCATAAGCGGACTCCCACTCCATTGGATCAGCCCAAGATCAAGGATCTCCTTCAACGGGGAGCCAAGCTCTGCGTGGATGGTTCGGCTCGGGGTGGCTTTGCCGAAATGGATCTCGAAGCAAGTTACGAGGCAGAAGAAGCCATCGAGCGCGCTTCCGTGATCATTGACTGTACTCCTGCGGGCAACGAGGAAAAGGAGCGTCTCTACAAAAAGTACGCAGACGGTAGCCGCCTCTTTCTTGCCCAGGGCAGTGAGTTCGGTTTTGGAAAGCCCTATGCACGGGGGATCAATGACGAGGTTCTTGAGCACGGCAAGGAGGAGTTCCTCCAGATCGTCAGTTGCAACACTCACAATGTTGCCGTGGTCATCGAGAACATTGCCTTGAAGCCCCACGGAGACGACAATCTGGCGGAAGGGCGTTTCGTCTGCATCCGCCGTGCCAATGACATTACGCAATCGAGCAAGTTCATCCCTTCCCCTGAAGTGGGAAGTCACGGGGATGCAAAGTTCGGCACCCACCATGCAAGGGATGTCTTCCACCTCTATGAGACGAAGGACATTCCCCTGAATGTTTTCTCCAGTGCGATGAAGGTGAACACCCAGTACATGCACATCATCCAGTTCAGCCTGAAGCTGAACCGGCCCACGGAGAAGGAGACCATCCTCGAGCAGATCGCCGGGAATGATCGCCTTGCCCAGACTCGCCAGAAGAGTTCCGGTGTGGTCTTCTCCTTCGGTCGGGATCACGGGCACTATGGCAGGATTCTCAATCAGACCGTGTTTGCCCTGCCCAGCCTGCATGTGAGTGAGGACGGGAAAGAAGTCACCGGCTACTGTTTCACGCCCCAGGACGGCAACAGCCTTCTGTCCAGCGTGTCCGCAGCGGTCTGGCATCTCTATCCGGATGAGGTCACCGAGAGGCTGAATGCTCTGAAGCCTTACTTCTTCGACGAGATGTAGCTTCCTCTAGACACGGGGGAGAGGTCGGAATACCGGCTTCTCCCCCTTTTTTGTTTTCACCCACTCGATTTTCCCGAGCGCGTTTTCATCTGCCTCATGTTCGAAGAAGAAGAGCCACCCTTCATCCCGGGCTCGTATCAGGATCTGTCTTTTGGTCTCCAGAGTTTCCAGCGGATAGAGATCGTAGCTCATGATCCAGGGCAGGGGAAGGTGACTGCTGGTCGGGAAGAGGTCTGCTGCATAGAAGACCGGTCCCTCTTCGGCTTCGACAAGAAGGGACTGATGCCCGCGCGTGTGTCCGGGCGTGGGGATCAGCCGAATCCCGGGGAGGACCTCCCCTTCGCCTTCCACAAGGTCCAGTTGCCCGGCTTCCTTTAGGGGCAGAAAATCGTCCGCAAGATAACTGGCCCGGCTTCTTTCACTGGGTTTGCAGGCGTCCAGCCACTCCTGCTTCTGCACGATGTATCGGGCCTGGGGGAAGGCGGGAAGGACACTTCCGCCTTCGAGAATTGTGTTGCCGCCGCAGTGGTCAAAATGAAGATGGGTATTGATGACATGACTGATCTCTTCGGGTCGCCGCCCGTGCGCCCGGAGGGCTTCGGCAAGTTTGCCCGTATTTTCCATGCCGTAGATCTTCCGGAAATCGTCGTCCCCCTTGGCTCCGTTTCCCGTGTCGATGAGGGCCAGAAATCCATCACCCTCAACAAGAAGGCAGTTGAGTCCGAGAAGGATCCGGTTCTGATCGTCCGGCGGATTGCATTTTTCCCAGAGATTTCGCGGAACCACTCCGAACATGGCGCCGCCATCAAGGCGGAAACTTCCATCGCGAAGATTGACAATTTTGTGTGCCATTCTATCCTTTCCTGCACCCTTTATAGGGGAACTTGATCTGGCGTGCAAGGAGGAGACATGCCGATTCCCGGATGGAATGAAGTGTTGCATGAGCAATTGCTCGAGGAAGTCCGGAAGGTGGGGGACTTCCAACTGGAGGAGTTCGGGAATCTGGATCCCGAGCAGGTGGACGAAAAGGGAACGCGGGATCTTGTCACCTGGGTGGATCGGGAGAGCGAAGACAGGCTGGCTCGTGTTCTGGAGGAATCCCTGCCCGAGGCCGCTCTCAGGGGCGAGGAGGGTCGTCAACGCAAGGGCCGGGGCGAGCTCTGCTGGCTTGTCGATCCCCTGGATGGGACCAGCAATTACTCCTATGGCCACCCTTTCTTTGCCATTTCTATAGCACTTCTCAAGGGCAAGCATCCGGTTCTGGGCATCATCCATGCTCCCGCTCTTCGGGAAACATTTCATGCCATTGATGGCCAGGGGGCTTTTCTCGATGATCGTCCACTGAAGGTGAGCCCTCGCAAGGATCCCGCGAACATGCTCTTTGCCACCGGCTTTGCAGAAGCTCGGCAGGTACACGCAGAGGTCAATCTTCGCAATATGGACCGGATGCTCCACGCAAGCCGGGGAGTGAGGAGAGCGGGTTCCGCAGCTTTGGACCTGGCCTATGTTGCTGCAGGACGCTTCGATGCCTTCTGGGAGATGGGTCTCCAATCCTGGGATATTGCGGCAGGGATCTGTCTGGTTCGATCTGCCGGGGGGAGAGTGAGTGACCTTCTGGGCCGGGAGGATCTGGTCTACGGTCAGTCCATCCTGGCTTCCAATGGGCTGGTGCATGATTGGATGCTCGAGGAACTGGAACTGGATCCCCGCTTCAGCGCAGAGTCCTGATTTCCAGAACCCGGATCCTCTTCCATTTGCCATCGACCCGGCTTCTGGCGGCGTGTTCCCGAACCCGGAAGTGCTCTCGGAAGCCATGGACAATCGCATCGGAAACGGGCCGTCCAGGCTCAGCAATCCAGGCGGCCGCACCCGGGAGCAGAGCCTCTTGCAGGAAGTGGCTCAGGGGCTCGAGGAATCGCTGCTCATAGAGAATGTCGCTTCCCAGAATGCTGTTGTATTGCAAAAGAGGCTTGGATCGCCAGTCCACAAGCCTTGCTCTTTCAGGAGCATAACCGTTGTTCTTCAGGTTGATTCTTAGGTACTCCAGAGCCTCAGGGCGGAAATCGCTCAAATACAGATTCCAGTTCATCCGCAGCGCAGCCAGCCCGGCCAGCCCCAATCCGCTTCCCAGCTCCAGTGCCAAGCCGGGTCTTGAGGGTCCTCTGCCGGAGAGGAGAAAGCGGATCAGTCCGTCTGCGCTCGGCCATATCTCCGCCCAGTAGGGAATGCGATCTTCCGCATCGCTGTCATCCGTGTCCATGCTCTCAAACAGCTCTTCCACTCCCGGAGGAAGCTGGAGTTCAAGGCTTCCCAGTGTTTCGGGAAGTCGAATATAGCGTCCCATGTTCCGCATTTTGAGAATCCTTGCTCCCGCTTTGGATCTTTGTATATTGGAAAAGATTCAAGATGGAATCCCCAATCTGAAAAGACGGGTGAATCCTGTCAATCGTTTCTCTCAACAGGAAGTGGTAAATGAGCCCCGCTTTCAAGCGCTTTCCTCTTTTCCGATTCCTGGCTTCCCTGAAAATCACTCTCCTACTCTTCCTCGTATTCGCCGTGAGCATTGCTGCGGCGACTTTTCTTGAGGGAAGTTACGGGCTGGAGGGTGCCCGCGGGATGGTCTACGATGCCCTCTGGTTTGAGATTCTTCTCGCAGCCCTGACCATCAATCTTGTTGCTCTCCTCCTGCTCAGGATGCCCTATCGTAGACGGCAGACTGGTTTTGTCATGGTGCACATTGCCGTGATTCTGATTCTGCTCAGTGCCGGCATCACCCGATTCTTCGGCTATGAGGGTAACATGCCCATTCGTGAGGGGCAGTCCACGGACTATCTCTACAGCAGGCTCCAGTACATTGGCCTCTCCAATGATGGCGCGTCCGAGTACAAACCCATCAATCTCTATCGACCGGGGAAGCAGTCTTTCCGCAAGTCCTACCAGTTGGGAGAAGAGCGCTATCGGGTCTCCGTGCGGGAGTACTGGCCTCACTACGAGGAAACCCTGCAGGAAGGCGAAGGGGGAGTGTCGGCTCTCAATTACGCCACATTCACGCAGGGGTCCATGAAGCAGGGGACGATCTTCGTGGGAGACACCCAGAGTCTGGGATCCTTGCAGGTTCATTTTGTGAAAGACGCCCTTCCGGCAGTGAAGGGCGGAGGCAATTACGGAAGTCTGGAGATTCCCTCCGAAGGAGATCCAGTATCTTTGCTCCTGACCCCGAATCTCCCGCTGGAGAAAAAGGTGGGGGACCGCATCTTCCGCATCCTGGAGTTCCACCCCGACTATGCTCGCAGGGACATGGTTCATGCGCCGGAGGAAATGAAGAATCCCATGATTCGGGTCGAGGTGGAAGGGCCCGAGGGAGTTCTCGGAGAGAGGATCCTCTTCGCCTTCTTCCCGGACTTTGGAATGGGCCATGCCGGACAGTCCGAAGAACTGGCGCAACTTCCCCTGCGCTACCGCTATGAGAACGGACTGGCCCTTCTCCTCAAGGCAGATGGCAGTCTTGAGGCCCGTGCAAGTGTCGACATGGAGAAGGTCGACATGGAGACCGGGGAAGCAAAAGAAACGCTGACCGCGGGAACGACCTTCTCCGTGGGCGAAAAAGAAGTACTTCGCGCCGGGGACTTTTCCTTTGTGCCGGTCGAGATTTACGAGTCGGCGATCTGGGTGCCCGGGCCGAGCGAGAACGAGAAGAAGCCCGCCGGTGTCTGGGTAGAAGTGAGGAATCCTGAAGGCGAGAGCGGCAAGATCCTCCTGACACAGGGAGGGCGTGGCGCGAACCGTCTGACCCTGGGGGATGAAACCCTGTCACTGCATTGGGGCTCGAGGAAGATCCAACTGGACTATTCTCTCTATCTGGACGACTTCCAGCTCCTGACTTATCCGGGTTCCAACAACCCGGCCAGTTATGAGAGCCATGTTCGCCTTTTCGATGAAGAAGCCGGCATCGACGGGCAGGAGTTCAGAATCTACATGAACCATCCACTCTCGCATCGGGGGAACAAGCACTTCCAGTCCTCCTATGACCCCGATCGCAAGGGAACGGTTCTTTCAGTGAATCATGATCCCGGCAAATGGCCCACCTATATCAGCTACATCCTGATCACGCTTGGATTCATTCTGGTGCTTGCCAAGAACTGGATCTGGCCTGTCGGCAAGGCATCCTCATGAAGAAAACCCTGATCCTCATTTTCTTCTCCCTGTTTCTATTGTCTCCTTCCGTCTATGCGTTTCCAAAGTCGGAGGGGGAAACTGACCTCATGTCGCAAAATACTCACGACCATTCGGCTCATGCGCCCATGCCGGTCAATCCCCGGATGAACTTTCTTTCCGGGGCCTCCCGGGATCGTCTCGGCTCCCTCTTCGTGCAGGACTTCCGGGGCAGGATGAAGCCTCTGGATACCCTGAGTCGTGAGATGCTCATGAAGGTCACCAAGAAGAGCAGCTATGAAGGATGGGAGCCGCTGGATCTCTTCCTCAGTTGGACGGTTCATCCCGAACACTGGTTACAGGAGCCCCTGATTGCGATCCGTTTTCCCGGGCTGAAGGAGCTTCTGGGGCTTTCCGAAGACACGGATCATGTCAGTGCCGCCAGCCTGATGGACGGGCAGGGCCGCTACCTTCTCGGCAGCAAGGTCGAAGAGGCCCTGAGGACGGCCGACCGCTCCCGCAGCAAACTGCAGAGGAAGCTCCTTATCTTTGATGAGCGCTTCAATCTTCTTTTGATGAGCATGCAGGGGCAGACGCTTCGCATCTACCCGGTTCCGGGCGACGAGAACAACACCTGGGAAGGGTCTGCAGAGATCTTTTCTGAACTTTCAGGGGAAACTCTGGAGGAGTACCGGGGAGTGGAGACAGGATTCCATGAAGCTCTCCGGAACATGAATGGTTCGGGCCTGCTGGTTTCGGTCTCCTCGCTAGCGGACCTTCAAGAGAAGTACGGCTCCGAAGTCTTGCCCTCTTCCCTGTCTTTGGGCTCCGAACTCCTGCTCAATCGTTGGAAGCCATTCAGCCGGGTGACGCTTCCCTATCTGGGCGCGTTTATTCTTCTGGCCCTGGCCTATGTCATCAGTCTCTTGCGCAGGAAGGGGGAACCCTGGACCTTGAAGAGCCCGCTCTATGCGATCGGCTTCCTGCTTTTTGCTGCGAGTTTCTTCTTTCACCTTATTGCCTATGTGCTTCGATGGTTTGCTTCCGGGCGCGCGCCCCTGAGCAACGGCTATGAATCCCTGATCTTTATCGCCATGGCGGTTGCGGTAGCGGGATTGATTTTCGAGTGGAAGGATCGTCGGGGAATCCTGGCGGGACTTGCTTCCTTCCTCAGTGCTTCGGTTCTGGGCGTTGCAATGATGGCTACCTTTGATCCTGCCATTGGACCCCTGGTTCCCGTTCTCAATTCCTACTGGCTGATCATTCATGTGACCGTCATTACCGGCAGCTACGGATTCCTCGGTCTGGGCGCACTGATGGCCGTGACCATTCTGGCCCTCCATTTTTTCAAGGGCCCGGACAAGGATTTCATTCGGCAGGCAATTCGCCGTCTGAACGACCTGCACTGGAAGGTCCTGACCACAGGTCTTGGCATGCTCAGCATCGGAACATTGCTGGGCGGAGTCTGGGCGAATGAATCCTGGGGCCGTTACTGGGGTTGGGATTCCAAGGAGACCTGGAGCCTGGTGACCATCCTGGTCTATGCCTCCGTGGTGCACTTCCGCTGGGTAAAGGCCCTCAATCGCCCCTGGACTCTGGCTGCAGGAAGTTTCTTTGCCCTGTCTTCTGTTCTGATGACCTACTTCGGCGTGAACTACCTGCTCTCCGGCTTGCATTCCTATGCAGGGGGAGAGGCCGTGAGCCTGCCCGCCTGGGTGTACTACGGATCGGCCTTCATGCTTCTCCTTCTGGCCAGCTCCCGCTGGTTTGACAAGAACCGTCACTGGGAGGTCAAGTCCTGAGCCTGCGACTTCTCTTTTTCGGGGAGATTGCCGAAGCCCTCGGCTGTGATGAGCGGGAAGTGGAACCGTTTCCCCGGGTCTCCGACCTTTGGAAGAGGCTTTGCGAGGAATCACCCGAACTGAAGACACTGTCTGGAAGTCTTCTTGTCGCGGTCAATCGGGACTATGTGAAGCTCGACCACTCCCTGAAGGACGAGGACGAAGTGGCCTTCTTCCCTCCAGTGTCGGGGGGATGATGTTTGAGGTCACCCGCGATCCCCTGGAGCTGCAGAGCCTTCTTGACCTTGTGAAGGATCCCTCTCATGGTGCCGTTCTCGGTTTTCTCGGCGTGGTTCGGGATCACAGTGGAGATCGGGAAGTCGAGGCTCTCGACTACAGTGCCTATCGCGAAATGGCCGAGGAGAAGATGCAGGAAATCGCTCGAGACCTACAAGAGGAGTACGGGCCGCTTTGCATTGTGGCCCGTCACCGGATTGGAGTTCTCCGGGTGGGAGAGGCCTCGCTGGCTCTTGCCGTGGGAGCACCCCACCGAAAAGAGGCTCTTCTGGCGATACAGGTTTTCATAGACCGCCTGAAGGAAATCGTGCCAATCTGGAAGAAAGACATCCCCGCAAAGGAGGAGAAGCGTGAGGATTAGTATCAAGGCGCAGGCCGGGTTGAAGGAATTTGAGAACTTTGTGGTTCTGGAAAGCAAAGAGGGGGAGAACTTCTCAGGGAGAAGCTTGCCCGAGAGGAAGCGGATTGCCGGAATCCGGGAGCTGGGAGATTTCACCGGAGAGGCCGGCAAGAGCCACCTCTTTTATGGGAGTAAGTCCTCCCGATGGCTTCTCGTGGGTCTGGGGAACAAGGCACCTTTTCTTCCGGAAGACTGGCGGAAGGCTGCTGATCAAGCCCAGCGGGCCTATTCTTCCCTTGGTATCAAGAAGGCCACCCTCCTGCTTTCCGAAGAGGCGGACATTTTTGAACTCGTCACGGGGCTTATTCTTTCCGGCTACAGCTATGACCGTTTCCGCAGTCGCAAGGACCATGGGAAGCGGCTTTCCACGGTGACGATTCTCATGCCTGCGAGTGTCAATCTCAAACAGGCGAATGCCCTGCGCCGCAAGGCGGAAGCTCATGCGAAGGGGACTCTGCTGGCTCGTGACCTGCTGTGTGCGCCGGGGAACCTGGCCACACCGACCTATCTTGCCGAAACTGCAAAGGCCATCGCAGAGAAGTCGGGAGGAAGGATCGAAACCCGTCTCAAGGATCGCAAGGCTCTGGAAGAGGGAGGCTTCACCGCTCATCTTGCGGTTGCCCGGGGAAGCGACGAGGAGCCTTGGCTTGTCGAGATGGACTACAATTCCGAAGCGGAGAAGACTCTCGTGCTGGTCGGAAAAGGCCTGACTTTCGACAGCGGCGGAATCTCGCTCAAGCCCGGCGCAGGCATGGAAGACATGAAGTACGACATGGGCGGTGCTGCTGCTGTGCTGGGTGTCTTCGAGGCCCTGGCAAAGCTCGACCTTCCCCTGCGCATCATCGGCCTGGTGGCCACCTGCGAAAACATGCCCAGCGGGCGTGCCTACAAGCCCGGCGATATTGTGACTTCCCGTAGCGGGAAGACCATCGAGGTGATCAATACCGATGCCGAAGGCCGCGTGGTGCTGGCCGATGCACTCGATTATGCGAAGGAGTTCAAGCCGGACTTCATGATTGATCTGGCCACGCTCACCGGAGCCTGCGTTATTGCTCTTGGAGGACTGACGGCGGGCATGCTCTGCAACAAGAAGGGGGAGGCCTTCCGGGATGCGATGATCGAGAGCGGAGGAAAGACCGGAGAGAGGGTCTGGCCGCTTCCCATGTTCGAGGAATATGGAGAGCAGATCCGGAGCAAAGTGGCTGATGTAAGAAACACCGGCGGCCGCGCGGCGGGAACGATCACCGCCGGGAAGTTCCTGCAGACCTTCGCCGATCACAGTCCCTGGATGCACCTGGACATCGCCGGAGTCACCTGGAGAGATAGCGATCGGGCCTATATTCCCAAGGGTGGAAACGGTTTTGGGGTTCGCCTGCTACTGGATTTCATTGAAAATGCAGAGCTTTAGCTTAATATAATTATGTGGATTCAAGGCTCGGCAATTCTGCCGGGCCTTGTCTTTTTCCTGAAGGCGGGATAGCATTTCATCATGATTCTCGGAACCGGCATAGATCTGGCCTCCCCGAGCAGATTGCAGGAGGCGCATGCTCGCAGGGGGCCGTCCCTGTTGCAGAGACTCTTTACGCCCGCCGAGATTGCTGACTGCCAGAGGCACCGGAATCCCTGGCCCGGTTTTGCGGCTCGATTTGCCGCCAAGGAAGCCTTCCTCAAAGCCCTGGGAACCGGGCTTCGCAAGGGACTTGCCTGGAAGCAAATGGAAGTGCGGAAGGATGATCTGGGACGCCCTTATCTCCACTGCACCGGGACGGCTGCTGAGCTTCTTCAGGACCTCGGGGCACGAAAAATCCATCTTTCTCTCAGTCATCTTGAGGATCTTGGCATTGCCCAGGTAGTTCTGGAGGGCCATGAGTGAGGTCTGGATCGATGCCTTCAATGTGATGCATCGCATGGAAGAGCTTCGACCGCTTCTCGACCAGGGAAGCGTGGAAGGACGAAGAGAAGCACGCCTGGAATTACAGCGACTGCTGATTCCCCTGCTCAGTCGTGACCGCAAGAGGTGGACCCTGGTGGTGGACGGTTCCCGTTACGGGCAGGAGATAGCGCCGGGACCTTTGCATATTCAGTATGCTCCCAGCGCGGATGACTGGATGATCGAATCTCTCCGGAAGCGGAAGAAGCCGGATGAGATCCTGCTTGTGTCCAGTGACCAGAAGGACATTGCCGGCCCTGCTCGCCAACTGGGAGCCCGAGTGATGAGCGCCGAGGAACTGATTGCCAGAATCAGAAAGAATAGAAGAGGAAAGGCAGTGGAAGAGAAGCCGCAGAGGATCAGTTCCGAGGAAGTGGATTACTGGCTGGAACAGTTCGGCGCGGGAGACGGCCCCTCGGGGAATGAAGCAAACGGGGACAAGAATCACGGGAGCCGCGATGAGGATTGAAAGCTGGAATGTCAACGGGATCCGGGCCGTCGAGCGCAAGGAAGAGATTCAGTGGTTTCGCAAGCCCGGCGGCCCGGACATTCTCTGTCTGCAGGAGACCAAGGCTCACCCGGATCAGTTGGAGGAAGAACTGAGGGCGCCGGAGGGCTGGACCTCACACTTTGCCTCTGCGGAAAAGAAAGGCTATTCCGGTGTGGTCACCTTTGTCCGGGACGGACTCCCTCTAAAGGGCGTGGAAGCCGGACTGGGCATCGAACGCTTTGACCGGGAGGGCCGTGTAATCTGCACGGACTTCGGGGACTTCCTTCTCTACAATATCTACTTCCCCAACGGGAAGGCCTCTGAAGAACGCCTGAGCTTCAAGATGGATTTCTACGAGGAGTTTCAGAAGCTCGTGAACCGGAAAGTCAAGGAGGGCCGAAAGGTCCTGGTCTGTGGCGATGTGAACACGGCCCACCGACCCATCGATCTTTCTCGCCCGAAAGAAAATGGGGGGACCAGCGGATTTTTGCCGGAGGAGCGAGCCTGGATCGACCGCTTTCTTGAATCCGGCTGGCGGGACAGTTTCCGGGAGATTCGCGGGGAGGAAACAGGGCAGTACAGTTGGTGGAGTCTCCGAAGTGGTGCGCGCGCGAGGAACATCGGCTGGCGCATCGACTATTTCTTCCTTAGTGATAACCTTCTCGGCAAACTGAAGGATGCCTGGATTCGTCCCGAGCAGATGGGAAGCGACCACTGTCCGGTAGGAGTCGAACTGAATCTATAGATCCCCGGGCTCGTTCCAGTTTTCCAGTTCCTTCTCTGGCAGATCGACAAGGCAAAGCTCCAGTTTGCAGAGAACATCGTGGAGTTTCCAGTTTCCCGATCTCAAGGCTTCTTCCAGAGCGGGTCTTGCCGAGGCACGCCAGAGTCCCGCCACCGGCTGGGCCTCCCCGTCGATGGAGGCGAGGGTGGCATCGGCCCGGGCCTTGCCGTCGAGAATCAGTCGAAGTGAGTCTTCCGAAAGGAAGGGCAGGTCCACGGCGAGGATCAGGGCCTCCTCGTCGCCAGCGTCCCGCAAGGCTGCCAGAATACCGCCCAGAGGCCCCGCTTCCTTTTGAACATCGGGGATTTCCGGGTAGCCGAGAGCTGGATAGCGGCTTCCGTTTCCGCTGAGTAAAAAGACCGGGCCACCGAGAGACTCGAGTAGCCCGGCCTGTTTTTCCAGCAAGGTCCCCCCGGAAGGATGGGGGAGAAGAGCCTTGTCATGACCCATTCTCCGACTCAATCCTCCGCAGAGCAGATAGCAGCGCAATCAGCAGCCTCCCGATGCTTTCTTTTTCTTCCCGCAGGAGGAGGAGGCGGAGGAGCGACCGCCGCTGCCTCGATCCTTGCTCCCGAGAAGAGAGCGACAATCTGATTTTGCTTCCTCACGAAGTCCAGTTCAAGAAGACTTTGTCCCTTCGCCTTGGCCGGAGTCAGGACCTCTGACTGCCAGGCCTCATAGCCACCTTTTCTGCTCCCAGTGGGGAAGGGGCAATCAGGATTTGCTTGTCCGCATATGCGAAAATACGGATTCCGCCGCTCCTGTCGAGACAGTTTTGTGAGAAAATTCACTTGAGGGCTATTCTTCCCGCCGGTTGGGGAGATAGTGTTCAGTCAGTTCCGGCGAACCGGAGGGGAGTTGACCGAATCTGTCCAGAAAATGATAGAGGGTAACGGCGAAACTGGAAGATACATTCAGGCTGTTCTTCATGCCCATCATGGGCAGGTGCAGCACGGCATCGGCCTGGCGAAGCAGTTCCCGGTCCACTCCGAGGACCTCGTGTCCAAAGACAAAGCAGGGTTTCTCCAGCCCTGGCCACTCAAAGAGAGACTGGCTGGAAGGGGTCATCTCGATGGCGACCAACTGGTATCCGTCGCTGCGAATCTGCTCCGCGGCGTCAAAGACCCGGAGGTGGTGGCTCCAGGGGACGCTGTCGGTGGAACCGAGAGCGGTCTTCTCCAACTTGCTGTTGGGGGGGAAGGCCGTGATGCCGGCAAGATAGAGATGGCCCAGGCGCAGGGCATCGGCGCTGCGGAACATGTCGCCGACATTGAAAGCACTCCGGATATTGTCCAGCAAGGCTGCGACCGGGCTTCTCGGCCCTTCGGGGGAGGCGGGACGATCCTTCCACATGGCGTGCAATTCAGAAATGGTGACACTCCTTTTCCTTAGTCTAGAAGATTGCCTCACGGATGCCAAGAGGAGAGCGCCATTCTTGACTTCCCCGCCTCCGCCTTTCATACTCGCTTTTCTGGAGGAATCGAATGGAAAGTCCCTGGGAACAACTGAAGAAGGAACTGAACCCCGAACAGCGAGAGGCAGTCTTTAGCAGCGCTCCTCACTGTCTGGTTCTGGCCGGCCCCGGAACGGGGAAGACCCGGACTCTGGTCAACCGGATCGTTTATCTGGCCAGCATGGAAGGCGTCCCTGCCGATGAAATCCTCGCGCTGACCTTCACTCGCAAGGCTGCAAAGGTCATGGTGGACCGCCTGTCAGGCTATCTCGGAAAAGAGTCTTCCGCCATCGCCGCAGGTACCTTCCATCATTTTGGACTTCATCTTCTGAGGGAGAATCCGGAACAGGCCGGAATTGCCCCAGGTTTTGTGCTGGCCGACGAGAACCGCCAGATCCAGATCTTGCGCATGGCTTGGGAGCGGCTTGGGATCTCATCCCGAAACCCGGAGCCCAAGGAACTGAGGGCCATGCTGGGTCTCTTTGGAATGCACCGGGCTGATCCCGGGAAAGCGGATCTCAGTTCACTAAAGAGAGAGCTTTTCGAAGAGTACCAGCGTTCTCTTCGCAGAGAGCAGGCTATCGACTTCGATGACATTCTCTTCCTCAGTCGGACCCTGCTTCAGGAATCACCGGAACTTCTCGAGAAGACCCGGATGCGTTGGAGCAGAGTCCTGGTCGATGAGTTCCAGGACACCGATGCTCTTCAATACCAACTGCTGAAACTGCTTCTTGCGGAAAAGAGCAGCAGCTTTCTTGTCGCGGACGACCAACAGAGCATCTACTCCTGGAGAGGGGCTGATCGCAGAAACCTGGAGAGCTACCGACAGGACTACCAGCCTCTGGAGATTGTTCTTCATGAGAACTACCGAAATCGGGAGAGGATTCTGAGTGCAGCTTCCCGGCTTCTCAATGCGGGGAAGGGGAAGGCCCGGACTCTGAGCAGTAGTGCCACAGGAAAGGGCGACTTCCATCTGGAGAGTTTTGATAGCGAAGCCAAAGAAGCCGAGTTCCTGATCTCCGACATCCGTCAAGCCCGCCTTCGCGACAGTTCCCTGCTCTGGAATGACATTGCGATTCTCTATCCCAAGCACTCGATCGGAGAGTATCTGGAAGGGCGCCTCATGTCCGAACGCATCCCCGCAGAACTGGTCTCGGGGCGCGCACTTCTTGACCAGGATCGAATCCGGAGAAGCGTTGCCATGCTCCGTCTTCTTCGGAACAGGAATGACGAGGAGGCTTGGGAAGTGCTTCTTCGGGACCGCCTCGGAGAAGGAGCCTTTTCCCTTTTTCGTGAAGTCTCCCGGTCCACCGGGAGCAGTTACCTGAAAGCCCTGCAGGCGATCCGAAGCCAGAGGGACGCGCTTCGCAGTCTTTCCCGGCGCTGGTCTGATTTCCAGAAAGGATCTGCGGATCTCACTGATGACCGGTTCCTGGAGCAGGCGGGGCAGGTTTTTCCAGACAGCCTTCAACTTCCCGGCCTTCTTCCGGAAAGAGAGATCGAGTCCGGAAGCAGGGACAGTCTGCTTTCGGCAGGGGATCGTCTGGAATCCCTGAGCCGGATCTCCTGGAAGCTGGATCAGTTGATCGGGCAGATCAGCAATCTCCGCACCGGTCAAAAAGGAAAAACGCTGGAGCAACTTCTTCGGGAAGTTCTCCTGCTCTTTGAGGATAGCCAGCGGGATCCTCTCCCGGGAAGCCCCCATGACCATGAGGGCCTCGATGAGCTTCTTCGGGAGTTCCGTACTCTGCTTGTGGGGGGAAAGAGGGTCGGCATTTCCTCAGGGGATGGCACTCTTGACCGGGTTCTTGCGGACATGCTTCGTCAGGGAATGGAACCCTGGTATCGCAGATCCATTACAGAGGGCCGGAAAGAGGAGAATTGCCTTCTCCTGGATTTTGAGAAGGAGCAACTCTCACTGGAAACGGGCTCCCGAAGCTACCCGGTCAGGGGAGAGGATCCGCGGATTCTGCTTTTTCGTCTGTATCAACTTTGGAGGAGTTCGGAGTTCCGGCCTCTTAGGGACTTTGTCGTCTTTGATTTGGAGACCACAGGTCTGGATACGAAGACCTGTGAGATTATCGAGATTGCGGGCATTCGCTATGAAGACGGAAGAGAGGTGGGCCGCTTTGAGTCTCTGGTGAAGTGTAAATCTCCGGTCCCACCCGCTTCCACCAAAATCCATGGCATTACCGATGAGATGCTCCTCGATGCTCCGGCACTGAAGGAGGCCCTCCGGGACTTCTCTCGTTTTGCAGGAGAGAGAGACCTGATTGCTCACAATGGCTCCAGTTATGATTTTCCGATCTACCAGCGAACGCTCGCGGAATGCGGGCTGGAACGACCCAGGCAGTCTCTCTTTGACACGGTCATTCTTGCCAGGTCGCTCTTTCCGAAACAGCGCAACAGCCTGGAGCATCTGAATGAGCGTTTCGGCATTGAGGCCAAGGCCCGCCACCGGGCCCTCGATGACTGTCGCTGCCTTGCAGAAGCCTTCGAGCAGATGCAGAAACTGAGTTTGAAGGAACTTGCGCGACGGTCCGGGCGGGAAGCTCTTCCGGCTCTGGCCCTGTCTCTGATCCTCCCTCCCCGGAAAGACACTTCCCAGTCTGAGGGAGACACCCGGGATCTGTTCCGTCAGGGAGTGCGGCGCCTTCTCTCCAGCGGGAATGAATTGCTCGACCGCATGCTCGGAGAAGATGAGAGAACGAGCATGGAGGAAGTTCTTCTCAAGAGCAGCGGATTGGAAAAAGAGGCTCCGGAACTTTTCCGTGGCAGGCGAAGCGAGGAGGATCGAATTCTCTCGCTGGTTCCCCGCTTCGATGAGTTATTCCTCGGGGATTCTCTTGCCAGCTTTCTGGACTTTCTGGCTCTCTACCAGGCCGCAGACCTGGCAGAGGGGAAAGACGCGGTTCAGTTGATGACAATCCATGCGGCAAAGGGTCTCGAGTTTCGGCGTGTGTACATCGTCGGTCTTGAAGAGAATGTCCTTCCCGGTTATTACGCTCTCCGAAGTCAGGACCCCGAAGAGGTTGAGGAGGAAAGGCGGCTTCTCTATGTCGCCATGACCCGTGCGGCTGAGTCCCTGACCCTGAGCAGGGTTGCCATAAGAGATGGCTTCCAGCAGGATCCCAGTCGCTTTCTGGAATCTTTCAACGAGGTTCACCAGTGAAGAAAGTCCTGATCCCCGTCTTTCTGATTCTCGTATTTCTCATCGCCTTTCGGGCCGTGGTGCTTCCTCTGGCCCAGCAGAGAGAGGAGCGCGCCCAGAGTTTCCGGACAGCACTGGCACTCCTTCCCGAAGAGACCCTTCATTTCCAGTATCAGCGCTACCGGACTCCGCCCTTTCCCGGGGATTGCCCGATTCCTCGCAGCGCAAAGTTCTCCAAGACTTTGGCAGAGGCGGGGATTTCAGCGACCGCTTCGCTGGAGGAACTTCTTCTGAAGACTCGCAGAAGAGAAGAGTGGATCCTTGCCGATTCCCAGAGCGGTAGTTTTCTCATCGGGCCGGAGCGCTTTCTCCCTTCGCTGATCTTTGAACCGATGCGGGAAATCAGAGTGCTGGGTTCTGACTTCCTGGCCTCCGCGGATTCGATACCGGTCGATGGAGACTGGCTTTCCGCACTTCCGGAGTGGTCGGAAGTGGAGGACCTTCTTCTTGCGGCCGATCTTCTTCATTATAGTAAAGAAACAGCGGGGACCACTCTTCTGGGGATCTACCGTGTCGGTTCCTCGCTGCTTCTGGAAGCCTATGTCTGGCAATGGCAGTCTGGTTCGCTCCCGGATCTGCTGGAACTCTACCCCTGGACAGATTCCGCAGACCGGGTGGAAGCGCTTCCCTCCTTGCCCTATCTTCGCCGGACAGCTCCCTGGGGACCCGATGGATTTCCCCTGAAGTCGAAAGAATCCCGTTACCGGGAAACCGGAGAGGGAATCCGTGCCATGAGCCTCTGGGTGGGGGAAGGATATGCGGCTCTCTTTGGTCTTCTGATGCCCCCTGGAAACTGAATTGAGGTTGACAGGCGGGAAAACCCTGAACAATATCTTCCCCATTGTGAAAGCCTGAACAACCCTTATCTTGTAGTGATTGTTCAGGCAGGAATCCGGGAGTCGACTCATGTCCCTATTTGCCATTACGGATCAGTATTCCTCGGGCTCCTATGTCCCGATTCTCATCCTGCTTGTCCTTTCTCTCGTCTTTTCGCTGGCCCTGGTGGCGGCCAGCCGCTTCGTCGGTCGCAGAGTGATCCGCAGCGAGAAGATGGGTTCCTACGAATGCGGAATGGATCCACAGGGAGATGCCCGCAACCGCTTCTCCGTCAAGTTCTACCTGGTGGCGATCCTTTTCATTATCTTTGATATCGAAGTGATCTTTCTCTTCCCCTGGGCTGTCCGCTTTGGCGAACTGGGGCTCTTCGGCCTGGTGGAGATGGCCATTTTCCTTCTCATCCTTCTCCTGGGCTACTTCTACATTCTCGGTTCCGGCGCCCTTCGCTGGGATGGGCGTTCTGCGACGGAGGAGGTCGGCAAATGAAGGAAGCTCTGATTGCCCTTCGGGATTCCGCCATCGAGCGCTTCGGCGATTCCCTGTTCCGTCACGATGATTTTCGGGGGGATCTGGTTTTGCAGGTTCAGCCGGAGGAACTTCTGAACCTTTTGGCCTGGCTCAAGAACGAGGCCACGCCTTCCTTTGATCTTCTTTCGGACATCAGTGCAGTCGATGGGCTGAACCTGGGGCGAAGCCCGCGTTTCCGACTTGCCTACCAGCTTCTCTCCACGAAGGCCGCTCTTCGTGTGCGAGTGGAAGCCGATGCGACAGAAGAGGGCGAGATCCCGACCATGCCGAGTGCCACGGGACTTTGGGAGTCGGCCGACTGGGACGAGCGGGAAATCTGGGATCTCATGGGGATCCACTTTGAGGGCCACCCGGACCTGCGCAGAATCCTGCTTCATGAAGACTACGACCGGGGACATCCCCTTCGCAAAGAGGTTCCTACCCGGGGCCGTGATAACGACAACCTTTGAGGTACCATGTTTCGCGATGAGATTCTGAGTCAAATCGAAGAACTGAAGTCACGGTATCCAAATCCGGATTCCGCTCTTCTTCCCGCCCTGCATCTGCTGCAAGGGGAAGAGGGTTGGATCTCCCCGGAGACGATGGAGGAGATCGCAAAGCTCTTTGGCATGAGCCCGGCCCGCGTGGAGGGAGTCGTCACCTTCTACTCCATGTACTTTACCCGTCCGATGGGAAAGCATGTCATCCAGCTCTGTCGGACTCTCAGTTGTGACCTGATGGGTGCTTTTTCCATTCGCGAGGCCATTGCCGGAAAGATCGGAATCGCTCCCGGCGAGACCAGCGAGGACGGTCGTTTCAGTCTGGTGGAAGTGGAATGCCTGGGTGCCTGCGGGACGGCCCCGGCCATGATGATCGGTGACGATCTTTACGAGAATCTGGATGCCGACAAGGTCAATGAGATTCTTGACAGGGTGGAGAACTGATGGCTGCCTTTGAACCCGTCCTGACACGCATTGTCGGGCTGGAAGATTCGCACAGGCTGGAAGTCTGTGAGCGCGAGGGAGGCTACCAGGCTCTTCGCAAGGGGCTTCGCGATTTCTCTCCTTCGGAGATCACCGAGGAGGTCAAGCGTTCCGGCCTGCGTGGACGCGGTGGTGCCGGTTTCCCCGCCGGCGTGAAGTGGGGATTCCTGCCTTCGATGGAAAACAATCCCGGGCCTCGCTACCTTGTTTGCAACGCTGACGAGAGTGAGCCGGGGACTTTCAAGGACCGTGTGATCCTTCGGGACAATCCCCACCTCCTTCTCGAAGGCTGCATTCTCAGTTCCTATGCGCTTCAGGCGAACCACTGCTTCATATATATCCGCGGGGAGTACCCGAAAGAGGCCTTGATTCTTGAACGAGCGATCGCCGAGGCAAAAGACAATAACCTGCTGGGTGAGAACATTCTCGGCAGCGGGTTTTCTCTGGAGATCGTGGTTCATCGGGGAGCGGGTGCCTATATCTGCGGAGAAGAGACGTCTCTGCTCGAGAGCCTGGAGGGCAAGCGCGGCTATCCGAGAATCAAGCCCCCCTTCCCCGCCGTGGTGGGACTCTATGGTCGCCCGACCGTGATCAATAATGTGGAAACCCTTGCCTGTGTTCCCTCGATCGTGGAAAGAGGGGGAGACTGGTTTGCTTCCATCGGTCCGGAGAAGAACAGCGGCCCGAAGCTCTACTGCGTCAGCGGTCATGTGGCACGCCCGGGAACCTATGAAGGCCCCATGGGCCTTCCCCTGAAAGAACTGATTGAGGATGTCTGCGGAGGGATGCGAGAGGGGAGCACGCTGAAGGCCGTGATTCCCGGAGGAAGTTCCACGCCGATTCTCACTGCTGAAGAAGCCATGAAGGCGAACATGGACTTCGACTCTCTGGCAGCCCTTGGTTCCATGCTGGGCTCCGCCGCGGTGATCGTCATGGACGAGACTACGGACATGGTTCGGGTGGCGGCAAACCTGATGCGCTTCTACCATCACGAATCCTGCGGGCAGTGTGCTCCCTGTCGGGAGGGAACCGGCTGGCTGGAAAAGATCTGCAGCCGCTTTGAGGAAGGTGTCGGAAGTTCCGGCGACCTGGAATTGATGGAAGACATCGCAGACAACATTGCCTTCAAGACCGTCTGTCCCCTGGGAGATGCCGCCAGGATGCCTCTGGAAGCTCTGATCGCAAAGTTCCGTGATGAGTTCATTGCTCGCATCGGAAGCCGGACAGCGGGATGTGTCTCGTGACTGCGGCCCTGTTGATTACTCTTGGGAAGATTCTCTTTGTCTTCCTGGTCACGCTGACCACCGTGGCTTACCTGACTCTTGCCGAGAGAAAGGTCTCCGCGTGGATCCAGTGGCGAAAGGGGCCCAACCGTGTCGGGCCTTGGGGACTTCTGCAGCCGATTGCAGACGGTCTCAAGTTCGTCCTCAAGGAGGACTTTGTCCCCCGGGGTGCTAATCAGGCTCTTCACGCCCTTGCCCCCGTCCTCTCCATGGCTCCTGCACTGATTACCTTCTCGGTGATTCCCTTTGGTTCCACCCTTCCTCTCTTCGGTACCGAGGTGAGGATGATCGTGGCGGATCTTTCCATCGGGATCCTCTTTGTCTATGCCATTGCGAGTCTCGGAGTCTACGGCTTGGCCATTGGGGGTTGGGCCAGCAACAACAAGTATGCCCTTCTCGGCGGGCTGAGAGCCAGCGCCCAGATGATTTCCTATGAAATCTCCATGGCCCTGGCCGTGATTCCCATCATCATGATGTCCGGAACAGTCATGCTCTCCGGCATTGTCGAGTATCAGGCCAACCATTTCTGGTTCGCGCTCAGCCAGCCTCTCGGCTTCCTGCTCTTTCTGGTCGCCGTCTTTGCAGAAACCAACCGGCTACCCTTCGATCTTCCCGAAGCGGAACCCGAACTGGTGGCCGGTTATCACACCGAATACAGCAGCATGAAGTTCGCCATGTTCTTTCTGGCGGAATACGCAAACATGATCACGGCCTCGGCCCTGATCGTGACGCTCTATTTCGGCGGTTACCATTGCCCGATTCTGGAGGATCTGGCCTTCTTCCAGTCTCACCCGCTTCTGCTGGGTCTCTTGCATATCTTCAGTTTTCTGGGGAAGATGGCCCTCTGGCTCTTCATCTTCATCTGGGTACGATGGAGTCTGCCCCGATTCCGTTATGACCAGCTCATGGGACTTGGATGGAAGGTTCTCCTTCCCCTTTCCCTTTTGAATCTCTTCATCTACGGCGTCCTGGCTCTGGCCAGGATGGGATAGGGGGCTTCGTGCAGATCGCTCTCTTCTACCTCTTTGCCTTCCTGGCTCTTCTTTCAGCCTTGATGGTGATCACGAGAAAGAACCCCGTCACTTCCGCACTTTTTCTGGTGATGTGCTTTTTCTCTCTTGCCGGAATCTATGTGCTGATGTCCGCCTTCTTCCTTGCCGCAGTGCAGGTGGCGGTCTATGCGGGGGCCATCATGGTTCTCTTCCTGTTTGTGATCATGCTCCTGAATCTGGATCCGAAAGAGATCCCCTCCTTCATGAACCGTAAAATAAAGTGGCTTTCCCTTCTGGTGACGGCTCTTCTCGTAGCGCTCCTTTTGGGCCTGGCTGCCCCGCAGGCATTTCCCCATGCGACGGGTGCTGCGGCGGGGGAAGTCTGGGCCATCGGCGACCTGATTTTCGGGGAATACCTGCTGGCCTTTGAACTGACAGCCGTCCTTCTGCTCATGGCCATTCTCGCTTCCGTCATTCTTGCGAAGAAGGAGCTATAGCGTGATTCCCTTTACCCACTCGATCATTCTCGCCTTTCTCCTCTTCGGCATTGGCGTGGCCGGCTTCCTGATCCGAAGGAATGCGATTGTCGTATTCATGTCCATTGAACTGATGCTCAATGCGGTGAACCTGCTTCTGGTCAGTTTCTCGGGAATCCGAGGCGATCTGGACGGCCAGGTCTTCGCCTTTTTCATCATGGCAGTGGCGGCCGCTGAGGCCGCCATCGGCCTTGCCATCATCATCGCTCTCTTTCGCAGATTCCGCAGTGTGGATCTCGAAAAGACCACACTTCTGAGGAGTTGAGTTCATGGACTACTTCCCGCTCATTCTTCTCTTCCCCCTGCTGGGCCTGGGAATCAATGCTGTCCTTGGCAAGCGGCTCCCGGTACAGGCGACCGGGGGCATCGCTTCCCTTGCCATGTTCCTTTCCTTTGTCTGGGCTCTTCGTGGCTTCTTCCACTTGCAGGGACTGGACGCTGTTGATCGAATGCTGATCTTCCCGCTCTGGGAGTGGATACAGGTAGGGGATCTCGGCGTTGACTTGTCCCTTCGACTGGATCCGCTCAGTTCCCTGATGACGCTGGTGGTGACCGGAGTCGGCTTCCTGATCCATGTCTATTCCATTGGCTATATCGCCGGAGACCGGGATTATCCTCGCTTCTTCATCTATCTGAATCTCTTTAGCTTTGCCATGCTGACGCTGGTCCTCGGAGCCAACTATCTGGTCCTCTTTGTGGGCTGGGAAGGCGTGGGGCTTTGCAGTTATCTGCTGATCGGCTTCTGGTATGACAAGATGTTCACCGGAACGATGAGCAATGCCCAGGCCGGCAAGAAGGCCTTCATCGTCAACCGGATCGGGGACTTTGGCTTCCTGCTGGCTCTCTTCCTGATCTTCCGTCATTTCGGGAGCCTTGAGTACACAGCGGTCTTTGAAAGTGCCCTTCACCATCCGGCCTCCGCCGGCGTGATGACGGCGATCGCTCTTTTGCTGCTTCTTGGTGCAACGGGAAAGAGCGCGCAGATCCCACTCTTTGTCTGGTTGCCGGACGCCATGGCAGGCCCGACTCCTGTCAGCGCCCTCATTCACGCGGCGACCATGGTCACCGCCGGTGTCTACATGGTGGCGAGAAGCCATGTCCTGTACGCACTGGCGCCCGGAGCTCTGGAGACCGTTGCACTGGTGGGGGGGCTGACTGCCTTCTTTGCTGCGACCATTGCGGTGACCCAGAATGACATCAAGAAGATTCTGGCCTACTCCACGGTCAGCCAGTTGGGCTACATGTTCCTCGGCCTCGGGGTGACGGCCTTTGGTGCGGGACTCTTCCATGTCATGACGCATGCCTTTTTCAAGGCGCTGCTCTTTTTGGGCGCCGGCAGTGTGATTCATGCCCTGCATGAAGAGCAGGATATCCGCAAGATGGGCGGACTGAGACGCAAGCTGCCGATTACCTTCGCTACCTTTGCGATTGCCACTCTGGCGATCTCCGGCTTCCCGGGATTTTCCGGTTTCTTCAGCAAGGATGAAATCCTTGCTTCCGCATTCCAGAATGGTCCTCTCTGGCTCTGGCTTCTGGGCGTGGCGACTGCGGGACTGACCAGTTTCTACATGTTCCGTCTCCTCTTTCTGACCTTCTTCGGCGAAAGCCGGGTGGACCCGGAGAAAGAGGCAAAGATCCACGAGTCTCCCCTGACGATGACGATTCCCCTGATGATTCTAGCCGCTCTCAGCGTCGCCGGTGGCTGGCTGGGTCTGCCCCCGGTGATGGGGCCGCATCTTCTGGCGGATTTCCTCGCGCCGGTTTTTGAGGGACTGCATCACATTCCCGGCTTCGGACATCACGAGCACCTGTCCCATTCAATGGAATGGCTCCTGATGGGCCTTTCCACTCTGGTGGCGCTTCTGGGTTTCCTCTTTGCGTGGTCCAGATTCCTTCTCCCGGCCAAACCGGTGCTGGACAAGAAGCGGGGAGCTTTCTACCGCCTGCTGGAAGACAAGTACCGCATCGACGAACTTTACGAAGCGGTATTCCTGCGGCCCATTCAGGCTTTCTCGAAGTTCCTCTGGCGCATCATCGATGAGATGCTGATTGACGGTCTGGTGAACCTGTCCGGCGTGGTCGTCAGGGTGGGGGGAGAGGCACTTCGCCTTTTCCAGACAGGATATGTGCAGACATATGCGTTCTTTATGGTTCTTGGAGTCCTCTGGATTCTCTTTCGAATGCTGAACTAGGGTAGGCGAGATGACTGATCAATGGATCCTGACCTGGGTTTGCTTCCTGCCTCTGCTGGGAGCACTTCCGATTGTCTTCTTTCCAGAAGGAAAGGCAGGACTGACAAGGCTCTGGTCTCTACTGGTGACCCTTGTCACTTTCCTTCTGTCTCTCCATCTCTGGTTTCATTTTGACGAGAGTGTGGCTGGCCTGCAATTCATCCAGTCTCTTTCCTGGATTCCTGCAGCAGGGATTCGCTATTCCGTGGGGATCGACGGAATCAGTCTCCTGATGGTTCTCCTGACCACCTTCATGATGCCGCTGGCCGTCCTTTCCGGCTGGAATGCGGTGAGCGAGAGAGTGCGCGGCTATCACTTCTTCCTGCTCATGCTGCAGACCGGTATGATCGGCGTCTTCATAGCAAGCGACCTCTTCCTCTTCTATCTCTTCTGGGAAGCGATGCTGATTCCGATGTATTTCCTCATCGGGATCTGGGGCGGCGGCCGCAGAATCTATGCCGCCGTGAAGTTCTTCCTCTTCACGATGGCAGGCTCCGTCCTGATGCTGGCGGCCATTCTCTATCTTGTCAGCCGACACCATGCACTCAGTGGAGACTGGACCTTTGACATGGCGGCTCTCTTGACTACCGTCCTGAGTAGCCGTGCCGAAACCTGGGTCTTCCTGGCCTTTGCCTTCTCCTTTGCCATCAAGGTGCCGATGTTCCCGCTTCACACCTGGTTGCCCGATGCCCATGTGGAAGCCCCCACAGCGGGCTCGGTCATCCTTGCGGGTGTTCTCCTGAAGATGGGGACCTATGGCTTCCTCCGTTTCTGTCTTCCTTTTTTCCCGGATGCAGCACATCATTTCACTCCCCTGATCATGACTCTGGCGGTCATCGGGATCATCTATGGCGCTCTTCTGGCGCTGGTTCAGGAGGATGTGAAGAAACTGGTGGCCTACTCCAGTGTGAGCCATCTGGGATTCGTAATGCTGGGGATCTTTGCGATGAACCTGCAGGGGATCGAGGGTGGCATTCTTCAGATGGTCAATCACGGTCTTTCCACGGGCGCTCTCTTCCTTCTGGTCGGAATGCTCTACGAACGGCGCCACACCCGCCTGATTGAGGACTTCGGCGGGCTGGCCCGTGTCATGCCTCTCTACACCCTCTTCCTCCTGATTGCCACCTTCTCCTCGATTGGTTTGCCCGGGCTCAATGGCTTCATCGGAGAGTTCCTGATTCTGCTGGGCACTTTCCGGGTGGCCATGCTTCCGGCAATTCTGGCGGCCTCGGGCGTGGTCCTGGGCGCGGTCTACATGCTCTGGATGGTGCAGCGGGTTCTCTTCGGGCCCATCCGCCATGAGGAGAATCGGGTACTCAAGGATCTGACACCCCGGGAGTGGGGGCTCCTGCTTCCGGTGGTTCTGCTTATGTTCTGGATTGGTCTCTATCCGAAACCCTTCCTGAGAAAGATGGATGCCTCCGTGAAAGCCCTGGTGGAACAGGTCTCCGGCGAGCCGGTGGCGGCTCCCCATGCACAGGACCCTCACACAGGACACACTGTCCCTGAAGGAGAGTAGATCGTGGACTGGAATCTCAGCATTGTCGGATCAGAACTGATTCTCCTGGCGACGGTTGCCCTGCTGATCCTCTCCTATCTGGCTTCCCTGAAAAAGAATCTGGACAGTGTCGCCTTCGACCTGATCACCGGTTTCGGCTTTTTCGCGGCCCTGCTCTTCTCGGTTTACCAGTGGGGGGCACCTGCACAGGATGCCTTCGGAGGGCGGTTGATCCTGGATCCTCTGGCCCAGTACCTGAGACCTCTCCTTCTTCTCATCGGCCTGGGAACTCTTCTGCTCTCTTCCCCCTACCTGAAGCGCGAGAAGCTGGAGAAAATGGAGTTCCACGCCCTCACGCTCTTTTCGGTGATGGGCATGATGATCCTCTCCTCCTCCGGGGACCTTCTGACCCTCTTTCTGGGCCTGGAACTGCTCTCCCTCTCTCTCTATGTCCTGGTGGGATTCCATCGTGAGAAGAGTCGCAGTCTGGAAGCATCCCTGAAGTATTTTCTGCTGGGTGCCTTTGCCAGCGCCCTCTTGCTTTTCGGGATGGCGCTCCTGTGGGGGACGGCCGGCACCATCCATTTTGCCGGGCTTGCAGAAAGCTGGCAGGAGGGGGTCCTGCTCTCCCACTCCCTCGCCCGCGCGGGTTTCTGGATGGTCTTTGTGGGACTGGTCTTCAAGATCAGTGTCGTGCCCTTTCACTTCTGGACCGCTGATGTCTACGAAGGAAGTCCCGCTCCCGTAGCCGGCTTCATGGCGACCGGAACGAAGGCTGCAGCGCTGATTGTCTTTGCCCGATTCCTGCTTGAGGGATTTGCTTCCTCCCGGGCCGAATGGCTCCCGGTACTCTGGTGGCTTTCGCTTTTCACGATGGCAGTTGGAAACCTGATGGCCATTGCGCAGGCGAACATCAAGAGGATGCTGGCCTTTTCCAGTGTTGCTCATGCAGGGTATCTGCTGCTTGCGCTCGTGGCCGGCACCTCCCTGTCCATGAGGGCGATGCTCTTCTATCTTGCGGCCTATACGATCATGAATCTGGGAGCCTTCGCTGTCGTTTCACTCGTGGGAAGAGAGGGTGAGCGCTATCAGTCGATCTATGATTACGACGGGCTTGCAAAGCAACATCCCTGGATGGCTGCCATGATGGCGACCTTCCTTTTCTCGCTCGCCGGGATTCCCCCCGCCGTCGGTTTTGTCGGGAAGTTTCTGATCTTTTCAGAGCTGATCAAGGGCGGTTTCTTGCCTCTGGCCGTGGTGGGCGTTCTCTTCAGTCTGGTCAGTGCTTATTACTACCTTCGCGTGATCTACCTGATGTACATGAAGGACGCCTACGACGAAAGACCGGCTCCGGCGATGCCGGCCTCTGCAGGCATCCTGATGGGACTTGCCATGATCCTGATTCTCTGGTTCGGGATCTTCCCTTCGGGCTTGCTGGAACTTGCTGCGACGGCTTCCCTGCCCTTCTAGTGGGGAAGCCCGCTATTTTGCCAGGACCATTTTGCGTGTGAACTGCCCTTCTTCGCTGTTCATGCGGAGCAAGTACACGCCTCCAGCGACGCGGCAGCCCGAATCATCGAACCCATTCCAGTCAATGACGTGTTCGCCCTCCTCCAAAACTGTGGCCGGGAGCAGCTCTCGAATGAGGCGTCCTGCGGGATCGTAGATGGCAAGTTTCACAGCAGCAGATTGCTCCAGGTGAAAACGAATCTTCGTTGAAGGGTTGAAGGGATTTGGAAAATTCCGTGGGGAATCGAATGCATAAGCTGGCGATTCCACGGCCGTCAGACTGCCCAGACTTCCGTCTGCATTGACATACTGACCGTAAACATCCACTGAGCCGTTGCGATCATCCTCCCAGGCAAGGAAGGCAGCGCCTGAGGGCATAGACACCACGGGCAGTCGCCCCTTTGTGCTGGGGGTGCTGGCTACATCGATGATGTCACCGGGCCAGGTGAAGTTTCCGTCCGGATCCACAGCGAAGCCCCTGATCTGGTCACTGCCATAGCCAGAGGGTTCTTCAATCCAGAAGAGTGTGGCCCCGCTGGAAGCCGGAAGCGCTCTCAAGAAGGACTTGTAGAGAGAGTTGATGGGCAGGAACATCTGCCCCGAGTTTCCCCAGAGGCGGGTTCCATCGGCTGCGAAGCGCTGACCATAGATTCCCCATTGAGTTTGGCTCGTGTTTCTCTCATCCCAGAAGACATAGAGGTCTCCTCCGCTTTGCGCCATGGTGGGGGAAATGTGGTAGTGGCTTGTACTGGTGGAAACCGGCAGCCCGTTGTGAGGAAAGAGTTCTGTACCTGCAGCGTCCAGATGCTGCACACAGGAATTGTACAGGCCGTTGTAGTAGCGATGCCAGAGCAGGATTGCTCCCCCCGAGGCATCACTCTGGATGATGGGTTCATAGCCAATGGGAAGGACGGTCTCATCGTAAACATCCACGGGCGCGCCCCAGAGCGATGCTCCTGCAGCGTCAAACTTTTCTGCGCGATAATGGCGGTCGGCCATGTAGCCGTTGGTGTCTCGTAGCCAGGCCACGATGCTGCTACCCGCATCGCCCGGGCAGATCACGCAGAAGCCGGGGCTTTTGCCGGGCTCGCCTGCGATGTCCAGTCCGCCGGAGGGAAGCAGGGCTGTTCCGTCGGCAGAGAGTCTCTGCATCCTGATCGTGCCGTTGCCCGCATCAGGGAGTCTTTGCCAGACAAAAACGAAATCTCCATCGCTGGTCTCGGTTACCTTGGGGGAAGGCTCGAAGTCAGCGTTGTCGGACAGGGTGACACCGTCCTGCCCCCAGAGCATCGAGCCATCGGGCGCGACCTTGTAGGCATAGATATCCCAGTCTCCGCCGGAGCGGATGTCGTTGAAAACCAGCACGGCGTTCCCGTTGGAATCGGCGGTCATGTCCCATTGGGTGATCCAACTGCTCTGAGGATGGTCGCTCACCAGAATGCCGCCGGGCGCCCAGGCTTCGTTCCCAAGATTGTCATAGCGCTGAAGTCTGACATTGTATCCTGTGGGCGCATCGTACCATCCCACATAGCAGCCTCCCTCCGGCGTGGCTGCGATCTTGGGGAGCACCTGATCGCCCGGTCCGATGGCGATTGGCAAGTTGGCTGCGGGATCGGTGGGCCAAAAGGAAAGAGCGGAGAGGGAGATCATCAAGAGGACCATGGCCAGAGTGCTACTGTGGCGGATGTTCATGGAGAACCTCCCAGCAGGGGTAGAGAGAGATGCATTGCATTGTAACACAATCAGGGGGCAGTTTCTTTGATATCCCAGAGCATATCCGGCAAAGGGAGGACTCTAGTCCTTGACCCTCAATGCCGGTCTTTCTACTATCATCTTTCCTCGTGGAGAGGCGCAATTTATGGGAGCAGGATGAGAAAGAAACAAATCAGCGTAATCGGTGATTCCGAGGCAACAGGGGACCTGGAGGCCTTTGCCGTAGCACTTGGTCGGGAGATTGCCCGCCGGGGGTGGAACCTGGTCAATGGCGGCCGTGGCGGCGTGATGGAGGCTGCGAGCCAGGGTTGCCGGGAAGAGGGGGGTCTGGTTTTGGGGATCCTTCCCGGCGACGACGACTCGGAGGGGAATGAACACTGCCATTTTCTCCTGCCCACGAATATGGGCTGGACCCGAAACAGCCTGAATGTCCTCGCCGGAGATGCCGTGATCGCCCTGGGGGGACGCTCCGGCACCCTGAGCGAGATTGCCTATGCCTGGGGCTACGGGAAACCCTGCCTTGCGGTGACCGGCTTTGGTGGTTGGAGCGAAACACTGGCGGGAACCGCGCTGGATGATCGCCGGGAGGATCGCATTCACCCGGTTTCTGATCCGGAAGAGGCCTGCGATCTCCTGTCCCGGCTTCTGGGTGAGGGAAGCTGATGCACCCGGTTTTTTGGGCCACCCTGCTGAGTATCTTTGCCGCCCAAGCCTGGAAGGTCATCGCCGAAAGCGTGGTCGAAAGACGCCTGAAGCTCTATCGCTTTTTCGAGACCGGGGGCATGCCGAGTAGCCATACCTCCGCGGTCACCACTTTGGCCTCCGGGATGGGAGTCAGCGAAGGATTCAGCAGTCCCGTCTTTGCCGTCTCCCTGGTGGCCGGGATCTACTTCATCTTTGAAGCGACCGGCCTTCGGCAGGAGGTCGGCAAACAGGCGCGGGTTCTCAATGAAGTTCTCGATGAATTGATCGACACCCGCCATTTCCCCCGTGAAAAACTGAGAGAGTTGAGAGGGCACACCTGGAGCGAGGTCTTTTTCGGTTTCCTGCTGGGTCTGTTCATTGCGATGGTGTTCGTAAAGGCTTGAGATTTGAGTCTGGATTCTCTGGAGGAAGCCAGATAGAATCCGGAAGGCAAAAGAAAGAGGTGCAGAATGAAGGAACGAGTCCGGCGAGCTCTGGACACAGCAGTGAGCAGGGGAGCAGACTATGCGGATGTTCGGCATGAGGAAACCCTGTCGGAGGATCTGCAGGTCAAGAATGCGTCCATTTCCGAGGCAAGTCTCGCAGAGAGTCGGGGCATCGGAATTCGTGTGCTGAAGAACGGTGCCTGGGGCTTTGCGTCCACGGACAGGGCAGATCAGGAGTCGATTGATCGTGCCGCCGCAGAAGCGGTGGAAATCGCCAAGGCCAGTGCAAGGGTCAGCAACGATCCTGTGACCCTGGCGGGCGAGGAGGCTCAGCAAGGCCGCTGGGCGACTCCCTATGAGATTGACCCCTTTAGCGTTTCCAGGGAAGAGAAGCTGGATCGACTGTATCGAATGGAGGCCTCCCTGCATGGCGACGAAAGGGTGAAGCTGGGCTCTGCGCAGATGCACTTCGATCGCATGAAGATTCACTTTCTTTCTTCGGAAGGAGCGGATCTCGAACAGGATCTTCTCACCAGTGGTGGTGGGATCATGGCGGTTGCTTCGGACGGGGGCAGTATTCAGCGTCGAAGTTTTCCGGACTCTGCCGGTGGCATGCATCTGGGAGCGGGCTATGAGGTCATCGATGAGTACGATCTGGAGGAGAATGCCGAGCGCACGGCTTCCGAAGCGGTGGCCCTCTTGTCGGCAGAGGATTGCCCGGTGGGAGAGAAGGATATCATCCTGGACTGGAGCCAACTGGCTCTTCAGATTCACGAATCCTGTGGACATGCCAGTGAACTGGACCGGGTGCTCGGGATGGAAGCCAATTTCGCCGGCAAGAGCTTCCTGACCCTGGAGAAGCTCGGCAATTTCACTTACGGCAGTGAGCATGTGAATATCGTGGCCAACAACATGCTGGAACGAGGCCTGGCCACACGCGGCTGGGACGATGAAGGTGTCGCTTCGCAGAAGTGGCATGTGGTTCGGGGGGGTCAGTTCGAGTCCTACTTCACGAGCCGGGAACTGGCGAAGATCGAGGGGCGGGATCGAAGTCGGGGGTGCAATCGTTCGGAGGGCTGGAACCGGATTCCGATTATTCGGATCCCGAACCTCGGCCTTGCCCCCGGAAGCTGGGATCTCGAGGACCTGATTGCAGACACCGAGGACGGAATCTGGATGGAGACTAACCGGAGTTGGAGCATCGACCAGATGCGGCTGAACTTCCAGTTTTCCACGGAGATGGCCTGGGAGATCCGCAAGGGCAAGAAGACCCGAATGTTGCGGGGAGCGACCTACCAGAGCCGGACGCCGGATTTCTGGGCAGCCTGTGATGCGGTTTGCAACGAGAAGTGGTGGAAACCCTATGGGGTTATGAATTGCGGCAAGGGGGAGCCGGGCCAGATTGCCCGGATGACTCATGGTTCCTCTCCGGCCCGTTTCCGGAACATCCGCGTGGGGGTGAGCGAATGATCGAGATAAAGGAATTCGAACAGATATGCGAAACTGTTTTCTCCCACAGTTCCTCCGACGAGACGGAACTGGTTCTCGGGGGAGGGATGGAGAACCTGACACGTTTCGGCGAGAACCGGATCACGCAGAATGTTTCCGAAGAGCGCTATGAGTTGAGAATCCGGGTTCGTGTGGGACAACGATCAGGAGTGGCGACGACCAATGATTTTTCCTCGGAGAGCCTGAATCGCGTGACCGACGAAGCGATCCAGATCGCAAGGGCCCAAAAGGATGACCCGACGCTTCTTTCTTTCCACCGGGGGGATCGAAGGGTGGAGGATGGTGCCTGGCATGCCTCCTGTAGCGAACTGAGTGCGGATCAGCGGGCAGGCTGGGTGAAAACTGCCGTGGATCATGCGAAATCCCGGGGCATGGAAATCGGGGGAATTGCCCTGAGCCGGGACGGGAGCATCCGGGACTATGGAGAAATCGAGCCATTTGCCGTGGCCAACAGTTCCGGTCTCTTTCGATTCGGGTCTCTCAGTGAGTCCGTTCTGGAGGTGAGTGCTACGGCAGGAGATGGTGCAGGCCGCGCCCGTGCTTCCTTCCGGGATGCCGGCAAGATTGATGCTCTTGCGATTGCTCGCGATGCCTGTGACCGTGCCGAAGCAAGCCAAAATCCGGAGACGCTGCCTCCCGGCAAGTACCGGGTACTCTTTGAGGCAGAAGCCGTGCGCGATCTGATCTTCTTCTTTCACTACATCGGTCTCAATGGCCTCGGGGTCGCCGAGGGACGCAGCCCCTTGGCCGGGAAGATCGGCGAGCAAATCGTAGGAGAGAACATCACCCTGAGTGAGGATCCGGATCACCCGGATCTCTGGGGCCTGCGATTTGATGGAGAAGGGGTGGACTCGCGCAAGATGGATCTCATCCGCGATGGTCGGCTTCTTTCCTATCTCCATGACCGAAAGAGTGCCTCGCAACTGGACTCTGAACCTACGGGCCACGGGCTTCCCGCTCCCAACAGTTGGGGGGCGTTTCCCCGCTTCCCGCTCTTGAAGGGCGGCAAGAAGAATCTCGATGAGATGATTGCCGGTGTGGAGGACGGGGTTCTGGTGACTCGCCTCTGGTACACGAACATCGTGGATCCCATGAACATGATCATTACCGGGATGACACGAGACGGTACTTTCCGTATTCAGGAAGGTAAAATCGGCCCTGCAGTGAAGAACTTCCGTTTCAATCAGGGACTTCTGGACCTTTTCAGCCAGGTGGAAGAACTGGGCGAAGAGGTCTCCCTTGGCGGGGTAATTCTTCCGCACTTGCTGGTTCGGGATTTCACCTTCAGTAGCGGAACGGACTTCTAGAAATCACTCTCTCTTTGAGGGAGTTACTGGTAATTATGCCCCTTTCTGCGAAAGCAGAAAGGGGCATTCTTCTTGCAATCCCGCTCCGATCCCTTTCTCATTGCGATCTATGGGTGTTATAATTAAGGGGTTCCGGCTCGATTTAGCCTTCGACCGCAAGACGCAATCGAACTCATCCTGGAGGCATGGATGCGACTCCCGTTTCGGTATTTCACCCTTTTTCTGCTGTTATGCCTGTTTCCCGGTGTTTCCCTGCAGGCGGCTACCTATGTCCATGAGGCCCAGTTGACCGAATACGGCAAGGACCTGAAGACGGTCAAGGGAGGAGCCCCCGCGCTGGTGAGTACGGAGCATCTCCGTCAACCGCAACTTCCCCTCGAAAGCCTCCGCTACCTGATTCCGGCAGAAGAGAAAGTAAGCAGCCTCCGCATCGAAGTCCGGACTTCGGATGAACTGATTCTGGAGGAACTTCTCCCCGAGTTTCAGGGGCTTCCCGGGAGCGAGGGAACGATTGCCTCCCTTCCTGCCATGAGAAGCTCTCTCTATCCGGCAGAGCATCTCATTTCCTACAGCACAGCCAGTCTGCGAGGTTACCGGATTGCCGAAGTACTTCTCGCTCCCCTTCAGTACGAGAAGGCCTGGGAGGGAGGAGCCGTCCTTCATCGGCTTCAGTCCTGCAAGGTGATCATCGAGACGGAGCCGGATCCCTCGTCCCTTTTCCCTCTTCGCCAGAGCGGAAAGGCTGCCAAGCGCAGTCGTGAGGAAGTGCTCTCGCTGGTTCTCAATCCCGAGGCCATCGATTCCTATGCCCCATCCAGCATGAGAAGCTCGGATCGGGGGGTCTTTCAACCGCGGGATGTCCCCAGCATTGAAGGCAGTGGCGTGGACATGGTGATCGTAACAGACGCCGAGTTCGCAAGTATTTTTCAGAGCCTGGCCAACTACAAGACCGGAATCGGAATCTCCACGGTCGTAAGAGACATTGACTGGATTCGCAGTCACTATCCCCAGGGAGCAGATCTCCAGCAGACCATCCGCAGCTTCCTGCAGGATGCCTATGAAAACTGGGGGGTGCAGTTCGTTCTGCTCGCCGGAGACACTCCGAGTATCCCGGCTCGTTACATCCGCAGTTTCTTCCATCAGCCCTGGGTCATGTTGCCGTCGGATCTCTACTACGCACAGTTGGACGGAGACTGGAATGCAGACGGGGACGAGTTCTTCGGAGAACCGACCTACGGGAGCGAGACGGGGGACGGGGATGACATGTATGCCGATGTTTTCCTGGGCCGCCTTCCTGTGACCAATGTTGCGGAAGCCCAGTTGATGGTGGACAAGATCATCACCTACAGCGAAACCCCGGATCCCGGCTACGCAAAAGCAATCACGTTTCTGGGAGAGGTTCTCTTTCCCGCAGACTGGGAAATCACCGACCCCGTGGAATGGATTACTTCCAATGGCGCTGACTACTGTCAGGAGATCATTGAACAGAGTGTTCCCGGTGACATGGACCTGCTTCGCCTCTATGAGACCTACTGGCTTTACGAAGGTTCCTATCCTGAGTTGCTGGTGGACGTTCATGCGGATCTGGAGGAACGCGCTCACCTGGTGCATCACATGGGTCACGGTTTCCGCTACAACATGTCCTGCGGCGAGGGCAACTTCATGGCTTCGGACGCTTTGGCCATGCAGAATGGCCTGGACCACCTGATCAGCGTTTATGCGATGAACTGTACTTCCTGTGCTTTTGACTACTCCTGTTTGGGGGAGGCCTTCCTCCTTGCCGAAAACGGCGGAAGCATTTCCACGATCGGATCTGTACGGGAAGCATTTCCCCAGACGGCAGACATCTATCAGGAAACCTACTATGCGGCTCTTCTTGCAGACTCCTCTTCTCTTGGAGGAAGTTTCACATGGAGCCATAACAAATGGGCGATCTATGGTGTGAATGAGGGAAGCCATCGCTGGAGCCAGTTGTCCTGTGTGCTTTTCGGGGATCCCTCCATCGAGATCTGGCTGGATAATCCCGAGAGCATGGATCTTGCATTGACGGCTCCCTTCGATCTGGACAGTGAGTCTCTTTCCCTGTCCCTGAGCCAGAACGGGAGTCCCGTGGGTGATGCCCGCATTACCGCCATCATCGATGCTGAGGATAGGGCCCTGGGAACTACGGATGCCAGCGGACTGCTGACACTGCCCCTGCATGCAGACTCTCCGGGAACCCTTCAGCTTGCAGCAGTTGCCAACAACTGCCTGATCACGCGCCTGGATGTTCCGGTTATGGCCGGCAGTGGTCCCCGTCTTTCTGTGGAGAACCTGCAGGTCGAAGATAATCCCATGACGGATCTTGCGATCTCCGGGAATGCCGATGGCCTGGTGGATGCGGGAGAGACCTTCCGGCTTTCTTTCCGTGTCCTCAATGAGGGAAGCCAGACCGCAAGCAACCTCCAACTTGGCTTCAACTCCCCGGGCGGCGAGTTCCTGATTCTGGAGTCCAGCCATTCGCACGGAGGCGATCTTGCGGGCGGGGGATCCCTGGATCTGGACCTTGTTTTCCTGGTACAGGCACCTACGAATCTGGAGGACGGACTCCATGCCCTGATCGGTTTCGATTTCACTTTCGATTCCGGTACCCAGTCAGATGCCTCCGATCTTGCGATCCATGCTCCTCTGCCCCGGCTCTTCCGCTTCTTCATTGATGACAGTTCCGGAAATGGAGATGGTGAACCCAATGTCGGGGAAACCTATCGCCTGCTTCCGGAGTGGAAGAACTACGGGTCCACCATTACGGATGCCTGGTCGGTCGAGGCCTTTGCTCTGGATGCTGCCGGAAGTGTTCTGTCCTCCCCGATTGCGCTTCCTGCGATGGGGCTGATGGAAAGAACAGAGGGCGGCGAGTTCCTGTTCTCAGAGAGCGATGTCAGTTCTGCGAATCGTTTCGAGTTGGTATTCAGTGGTCCCTGGGGTGGAGAGCGTCGGGATACGATTACTGTTCGTCGCCCGACTCGTCCCATGAACCTGCTTCTTGACTCGAGTTTCGCAAGCACGGTCATCGACATGGTCTGGGACAATCCGGACACCACAGCGGCAGGCTTTCTTGTGTACCGTTCCCTGCAAAGCGGGGGACCCTATGAACTTGTCAGTAGCGAGTCTCTGGACTTTACCTACTTCCGAAACGATGGGCTTTCCGAGAGCACGGATTACTACTTCCTGATTGAAGGTATCAGCGAGTCCGGTTTCCGTAGCCTGCCTACCGAAGAAGCCCAGGCGAGCACAAATCCCTCCATGCTTGAAGGCTGGCCTCTGGAAACCGCCTGGGGGACAGCCTGTAGCCCCGTTATCGGGGATATTGACGGCCAGGAGGGCAAGGAGATCGTCGTTGGCTCCAATCGCATCTATGCCTGGCATGCCGATGGCACGGAAGTGATCGACGGGGACAACGACTCGGGAAGCTATGGAGTGCTTTCCGATGAGGGGGATCTCTTTACGGCCAGTCTTGCTCTTGCCCAGTTGGAACCCATGAGCCCGGGTCTTGAGATTGTGGGCTTCAGCAGGAACACGAATGAACTCTATGTATTCCGTGGAACCGGGGATGTTGCTCCCGGATGGCCGGTCTCTCTTCCGGATTGGGCCTGGGCGACACCGGCGGTTGCAGACATCGACGCAGACGGCACGATGGAAATTGCAGTCCTTTGCCTGAACAGCATCCTCTACATCTTCAACCACGATGGTAGCAGCTACTTGTCGGGGGCAGGGGGAGTCTTTGCGACCGGAATCGGATACTGGTCGAGGTCCAGCCCCGCACTTTGCCAACTGGATGACGATGATGAGTTGGAAGTGGTGGTCGGAAGCAAGCTGAACAAGGTCTACGCCTGGAACCACGATGGTAGTACGCTCCCCGGGTGGCCGGTGAGCGTGGGCGGCGCTGTCTACTCCAGTCCGGCCATCGGTGACCTGGATGGAGATGAAGTGAACGAGGTCGTGTTCCTGACCGATGCCGGCTACCTCTATGCGGTTCGCAATACGGGGATGCTCTTCAATGCCGGCTTCCCGGTTCCTCTGTCCAACACATCTCTTGGCCTGCCTCCCAGTCCTGCAATCGTGGACTTTGAGGGCGACGGGCAGATGGAAATCGTGGCGGCCGGGATCCAGAGTTACACGAGCATGAATGTCATCGTCTGTGACAATCAGGGGAATGTCCTCCCCGGCTGGCCGGTCCACCTCGAAGACAGCAGTGAGGCAAGTCCGGTGGTCGTGGATCTTGATGGCGATCGCGAACTGGAAATCATGCTCGGCACCGAGCGGGGTCTTTTTTACGCCTGGAATCTGGATGGAAGCCTGATGAGCGGTTTCCCGATTCTGACACAGGCGGAAGTCCGCAGTTCTCCGACCATTGATGATCTGGACGGAAACCTCACGGTGGATGTGGCTCTCATGGGCTGGGATGCCTTCGTCTATGTCTGGGATATGCCGACGCCCTATTACAACGGCCTTGCCCAGTGGAAGATGTTTCGTGCCAATCCCGCACGCACCGGTGTCTTCACGCCGGAAGTGCCCTTGGTGGGAGTGGATGAGGATCCACAGCTACCGGCCAATGCCATGCTCTACGCCAACTTCCCGAACCCTTTCAATCCGAGTACCACGATCCGTTTCGTGACACCGGCCGGAAGCGGAACCCTGCCCGTGCGGATCTCGATCCATGATGTACGGGGAAGAAGCGTAAAGGTCTTGCATGATGGAGAGATGGCACGAGGAAGCATGCAGGAACTGAACTGGGACGGGCTGGACTCCTCGGGCATGGCTCTGCCGAGCGGGATCTACTTTACCCGGCTGGAAATCGACGGCGACAGCTTCAGTCGGAAGATGCTGCTCTTGAAGTAAGTTCGTTTGCCAAGGAAAGCGATTTTGCCCCGCCTTCATTGGCGGGGCTTTTTATGTCACTCAATGATGAAGTTGGGAGCATAGTCTTCGGGTGCAGGGGAGAAGCCCTCCAATAGGCGCTTCTCAAACTCGTCTCTTGAAAAGATGTCAAGGGTCTCTGCCTCAAGGGCCTCCTGAAGAAGCGTAAAGCCGTCACCGCCGCCATAGAGGAAGTCCAGGGTAGCCAGGAGATAGTCTTTTGCGGGATCCAGTTTCTGTCCGTCGATGCGGATGTCCCTGGCCTGGCCCTCATGGATTCGGTACTCGATCCCGGAGGTCTGCCCGAAACGGTGGCTGTTCAGTCCGGAGGCGATGAAATTGAAGAGCGTCTGGATCTGGTCCCCCCGGAATCGAAGTCTCATGATATGATTGTCGAAGGGAAGCAGGGTGAAGAGATCTTCCCTGCGGAGATCACCTTCCTTGAGAAAGGTCCGATAGCCTCCGACATTCTGGAGACCAATGTCCGCGCCGGCTGCCTGCTGCATGATGGACGCAACCATCTGCCCTAAAGGATCCGGCTGAGACGACTTTCCGGGAATGCCGAAGTCACCCCGAAGCCGGCCCAGCACGACATTCATTTCCCGGTCCACGAGATGTGAGGCTCTTTCCACAATCGCCTGCACATTTTCATCAAGGGGCCAGTCCTCCCGAACCTCCTCCAGAGTTTCTTCAAAGCGCCAGCTACCGTCTCCGTTTTGCCAGGCCTTCAGTACCCCCAGATTGTATCCGTAGCAGCCAGTCTGGCAGATGGTAACCGGGCCCCGAAGCTCCGGTTCATAAAGAAAGCTGTGGCTGTGTCCGCCGATGATCAGGGGAACCTCCGGCACTGCATCAGCAATGGTCCGGTCCTCATTCAGTCCGCAGTGGCTGAGGGCAAGCGTCAGATCCGCCTGGCTCTTTCGGTCCTGGAGCCAACTTGCCAGCGCCTTTTCAGGCGGAAGGACGAGGAGCTCTCCTCTAGCGGCCTCACCGCAGATTTCGTCCAGAGAGCCGGTGAGCAGTCCTACTGCATCGATGCTGAAGCCGCCTGCTTCCAGTCGCATGGCGGCAGGAAGCAGGGCACTTCCATCGGCCCGGTTCAGGTTTGCGCAAACGACGGGAAAGCTCGACTTCTTCATGGCCCGGAAGAAGTTCGCCGACCCATCGTCGAGTTCATGATTGCCCAGACACATCAGGTCGCAGTGCATTGCGCTGAGGAGTTCCACCCCCAGACTTCCCCGGTGAAAGTGGTAGAAGGGCGTTCCCTGAAACAGGTCTCCTGCATCCAGGTAGAGGAAACGGTCGCCGTACTCCGCGCGCAGCTCTGCAATCCTGCCGGCGATTCTCGCAATGCCGCCCCGGATTTCACCGCTGCGACTCTCAAAGGGGCGGTAGTGTGCGTGAAGGTCATTGGTATGGGCAATGACAAGATCAGGAGCCTCTTCGGCCTGAAGAGGAAGGAAGGCAAGAATGAGCAGAAAGAGGGTCAGCTGATGGATTCTGCGCATGGGGATTCTCCTTGAGGAAGGCTCTGTTTCAGCGTAGTTTTCATCCGGGAGGGATTATGAAATCGACGATAGGGCATGGCAAGGTTTTCCTCGGGCTTCTTTTCCTGCTTTCCTGTGCGGAAAACCCCGGACAGCCTCCGCTGGACAATCATGCACCGGAAATCATCAGCATGGAAATACTGGGAGACAAGCCAGTCGTCGCAGCAGGCGAGACCGTGACCCTCCAGGTGATGACCACGGATCTGGACGGGGATCCTCTTTTGTTTGTATGGAGCGGAGAGGGCCTGAGCCCGGATACTCTCAGCGCCAGCACGATTGCCTGGACCGTGCCAGCGTCCTACGGAACGCAGACGGTCAGTTGTTCCGTGACCGATGGCGACAAGAGCGATTCCTACAGCAAATCCTGGGAAGTGGGACTGAAACTAAGTCCCTCCTCCTATGGAGAGATTCAGGGGAGTGAGCTCCTCTGGGTAAACGAGGATTCCGGTGGTCCTCCCTTCTATGTTCTTACCGGGCAGATTGAACTTCCCGAGGGAGTCAGTCTCCGCATCGAGGAGAACTGTAGCTTCTGGTGTGATCCCTCGAGTCGGGTGACCGTCTATTCAGATCTGGATATCGAGGGAACAGGAGTGACGGATCGTCCCGTTCACTTTCAGCCCCGAACCATGTCCACTTCTTCGGAAACCTGGTGGAAGGGTCTCCGCGTGGGGGAGTACCAGAATCAGGAAGTGCGGATCAAGGGGCTCGTCATTGAGAACGCGGAACATGCTGTCCTCGATGAGACTTGGGGGAATCTGGCTCTCCTTTCCATTCAGTCTTCGAAGTTTGTGAACTGCAACCAGGGAGTCAAGGCATCGGACACCCGCATCGAAATTCTGGGGCTTTCTCTGGATTCGACTCGCAAGGGGATTGAAGCCGATGCCTGCAATCTCTCCCTGGAGACCTGCGGCTTCACGAATTGTTACTCCTACGGCATTGCCCTGAGGAACTCCAGTAGCGGCTACTGCCTGAATTCTGTCTTCTCGGATGCCACGGCTCTGGGGATTCGACTGTCGGGAAACTCCTATCTCGTTACCCAAGGCTGCAACTTTACGACTTCCGTGGAGACATTTCTTGAGATTGGCGAAGGTTTCGAGGAAGGGGCTCCCCAGATTGATGCCCGCTGTAACTACTGGGGAGGCCTGACAAGTACGGAAATTGCAGCCAGAATTGTCAACTCCGGCGCGGTGGCGGTGGGAGTGCAGTTCCTCCCTCTTCTGGAGCCGCCGCCCAGCCAGACCTGTGAACTGGAGGCCGAGGTCACTTTTCAGAGCCTGGAAACCTACTCTGAAAACCATCCCCTGGAGGGCCACGAGGACTACGAGGATTACGACTTCTCCCTTCCTCATTCCGGCTTTCCCGCAACGGCTCTGCGCCTGAGCCTGAGCAATCCGGAAGAGGCCATGCTCTTTCTGGAATGGAGCAGCCCGGATGATGTCTATTTCTGCCGGGAAGAAGGCCCCATCATCGACTGGGCTTCCGGATATATGGACGAGACTTTCGCCTACTATCCCGGGCAAAGTGACGGCATCGATGGATCTTCCATCTATTTCGTGACCTACGAAACTGAAGAAGTAACGCTGAGAGTAGACTGGACCTGGGTAGCAGGTGGAAATGTTCTGGAAACCGGTTATGCGGACAGCACTTTCACCCTCCCCTAGTTGATCCTGATCGAAGGAATTGATAGGATCCTTGCATGAGTAAGTCATCCCACAGGCAGTATGATCGCATTCTGACGATCCCCAACCTTCTCAGCGGGATCCGGGTACTGATGGCCCTGCTTGCGGCGCTTCTCTTTTTCTTTCGGGGGCCGACTCTCTTTCCGGCTCTTCTCTGTACGGTGGCGGCCTTGCTGGACACTCTCGACGGTTATATTGCCCGAAGAGCCAACCAGATCAGTCGCTTGGGAGAACACCTCGATCCTCTGGCGGACAAGATCCTAATCTCGGTGATCTTCCTCGCGCTGGCTCATTTTTCGGGCAGCTTGCTGGCCTGGGTTTTTGTTCTGCTGCTTCTTGTCCGGGAGTGGGGGATCACCTGGCTGAGAGAACGCTACCAGAGAAAGACCGGACTTTCTCTTCCGGCCGACCGGCTGGGAAAGTGGAAGATGCTTCTTCAGTCGATTCTAGGAAACGGGCTTCTGATTCTGCTCGGCCTCGGTGCATCTGCCAAGAGCCCGACCTTTACCCTGCTGCTTCTTCTCTCCCTGATCCTGATTCTGGTCCTGGCCTCCGTCTCCGCTTTTCGCTACTTCGGAGCCATGCGCAGCACGGTGGAATGAGAGTTGCAACTCTCTTCATTGTGAAATCGGGCGAAACTTCAAGTCATTGTCCCATAGGCAACTAGAGGCCTGCCCGAAAGTGCTTTCGAGAGACAGGGGGCTTCCCCTGCGCAAGGAGTGACCGGTGCAGGATATTCTCGTGCCAGCAAGTCCATTGACCGCGGCGGATTCGGGCCTGGCTTCCTATGCGAGCCTGCAGAGCTATCGGGAAATCGCGCGACTTACTTCAAAGCTGCTCGGACAGAAGAAGAGCCGGGGTTTTCTCTTGCTGCCGTCCCTTCAGCCGAAGGAGTGGAGTCTCTTTCCCCTGAGTGGCGACAGTCCCTTTCCCGTACCGGAGGGTCACTTTCTACCCCGCGACTTTCTCTCCGACCCGCTGCCCAAGCGTCTGACGGCTTCTTCCATGAAAGTGCCCGGGCTCCTGATCCGGTCCCGGGACTGTTTTCGGGTCTTTCCCTTTTGCGGAGAGGGGCAATTCCGTGGCGCACTGCTTCTCCCGGAGAGAAAGCAGACGGACAAGAATGACCTGCCTACAATCCGCAATCTTCTTCCGGTTCTCAGCATGACTGCAGAGCGCCTTCATCTGCTTCGCGGACGGGAGGACTCTTCTGTAGAAGGGAATGAACTGGAGCAGAGGAAATCGGATTTTCTCAACAGCATCAGTCATGAGCTTCGAACGCCTCTGACCAGTATTCTTGCCTATTCAGAACTTGCGATGAAAGAGTCCGAAGCCGGGAGCAGCAAGTTTCAGGATTTCCTGGAAGGGATCCGTAATTCAGCTTCCCAGTTGGATCAACTGGTGCGGGAACTTCTCACGCTCTCGGACATGTCCTCTCCGCAACTGGATCTGGATCTGCAGGAGTTTGCCTTCCCGAGCCTGATCCGCGATTACCTGCAGGAGAAATCCGGAGGCGAAGAACGCATTCAAGTTCCTGCAGAGCTTCCCAGCTACCGGGTTCTTGCAGATTGCCGACACTTTTCGAGCGTACTGGATCATCTGCTGGACAATGCTCTCAAGTTCTCCCCGGACGAAAATCCGGTTCATCTGTCATGGAGCTTCATTCCGGGGCGGAGAAAGAGCGACCTCAGTGATTTCTTGCGTCTTGATGTACAAGACCAGGGCCGGGGGATCCCCCGGGAGGAACAGGAGAAGATTTTCCAGAAGTTCTATCGGGTGAGGACCCTGGAGTCCCGGGCGGAAGCAGGGACCGGTCTGGGTCTGGCTCTAGCGCGGGAACTGGTCGAAGCCATGGGGGGACGCCTCTGGGTGAGGAGTGAAGTGGGACAGGGATCCACCTTCTCCTTTACTCTTCCGGTCCCCCGCCCTCTCCAAAACGAATCTCATAACTGACCTGGCTGGGCACCTTCTTCCCGTCTCGCAAGGCGGGGCGGAAGCGAAGTCCGCGGACAATTCTCTCGGCCTCTTTCTCGCAGGGCGGGCAGTCAAAGGTGTCCAGGGTTTCCCAGCGAGTGACCTCTCCCCTGCGATCCACAAAGACCCGGTAACGGAAAACGCCTCCCTCTCCAAAGTCATCAATCCGTGGCCATTCCTGATAAAGGAGTCGCGCAGAGCGATTTCCCTGTCCCCTTTGGCCGGGAGATTCCCTGGGGGGAGTGGAGGGGCGGGAGTTCTCTGCCGTCATTTCCCGGGTCTCCAGTATCGCTTCGGGAACAGCTTCCGCGTTCTCGGCAACAGCGTCTTCACTGCTCTCAGCGGGATCTTCGGGCGACTCTTCCGTCTTACGGGGGTCGCTGGGATCCCAGGTGATCTCCGGATTCCATTCCCCGGAAGCAGCCCAGGTCTCCGGCTCTCCCTGCATTCCCTCGAAGAAGCGCGGGAAGAACTCAAAGAGCAGCACGACCAGCAAGAGACCTGCGATCAGGATAAAAGGAATCCAGCGAAGCCTGTGCAAAAGGGACTCCCCGGTTGCAGTAGGGGGTGGGAAACTTGTATAAAACCTGAAGACTTCTTACCCGAATAGCAAGCAGGTTTTCCCTTTGCACGAACTTCTTCCCTTGAAAGAAGCACTGGATAAGAACCTTCCTGGGCAGATCCTTCTCGAGGGCCTGAACATCCGGGACGGCGAGGGTGCGTTGCATCGCCAATCCTCGATCGGAATCTCCGGAGAGCGTTTTGTGTCGGATGAGTCCTCAGCGGCGCTTCGCCTGAACCTGCGGGGTTGGACACTTTTGCCCGGTCTCTGCGATGCCCACCTTCATCTCTTCCACGAGGCCGACAGAAATTGCTCGGTCGATCTCTCCGGGCTTTCCTCCCGCGACGAACTCTGGAAGAGACTGGAAGAAGCAGAGGGGGATGCCCCGCTGCTGGGGATGAGCTGGGATGAGAGTGAGTGGGAGGATTCCCGATTCCCCCGTCGCGAAGAACTGGACCGGCGTTTCCCGGGGCGCGAAATCGCACTGGTTCGCATCTGTGGCCATGCGGCCGTCGGCTCCACAGCCGCCCTTCAGCGTTGCTCCCTTCTGGATTCCGAAAGTGCTTCCGGTCTTCTGCTGGAAAGGGATGCCTATGCCATCCGTCGAGTCTTCGCAGCGGGAGAGGAGCGCCTGCTTCATGAAGCCGGCAAACTGGGCGCGGAAATGGCATCGGAGGGGATTACTCATCTGACAGAAATGGGAGCTTCCCGTCTTCATGAAAGAGTGGGAAGTCTTCCCGACGATTTCCCGCTGGAGATTGACTACTACCTTCCTGTTTCTGCGGGGAAGGAACTTCCCGAAGCTACTCACGCCCCGCTTCCGCACCGCTTTCTCGGCTACAAGTTCTTCCTCGACGGATCTCTCGGGGCAAGGAGCGCCGCTCTTCGCTCTGAGTATCGGGAAGGGGGACGAGGGCAGCTTCTATGGGAGAGGGATGCTCTGCGGAAACGATGTGATGAGATCTTCCGGCGGGGACAGGGAGTTTCCTTTCATGCCATCGGGGATCGTGCCATTGATCAGGCGCTGGATATTTTGGAGGATCTCTCCGCTCCGCAGGCTTCCGCCAGAATCGAACATCTGGAGATGGCAAACCCGAAGCAGATGGAGAGGATTGCCCGTCTCGGAGTCGGAGCCTGCCTGCAACCCAATTTCATGGATCGCTGGGGTCGTCCCGGGGGCCTGTATGAGCAGCGTTTCGGGAAAGACTTCCAGTCTCTCTTTCCGGCTCCGGGTGCCTTCCGCAAACGGGGGCTTCAGCCTGCCTATGGAACCGACGGGATGCCCCGGGACCTCTGGGCTGCCATGAGGGCGGCCGTGGACCCTTCGCTCTTTGGGGAAGAAGCAGATCATCCCGCCCAGGCCTTGTCGGCTGTGAGCTTCGATGCCGCCCGTCTTGTCTCCGCAGACGGAGAGCGGGGGAGTGTAAGACCCGGGAAGAGTGCAGACTTTTTCCTTGTCGCCGAAGACCCTCTCCTTCAGGATTTCGCTCGCTCACTTTCCAGCGCAATGACGGTTCGTGCAGGACAAGTTACCCACTTTCATGAAGGAAGCTCATGAAGCGAATCCTGTTTCCGCTACTTCTCCTTGCGGCCTGTTCCCCGGATCACCCGACAGGTCCTCCTCTTCCTCCTCCCGGAGATGAGATAAGGATCCTGGTGGTTTCCGGTGAGAATCAGGAAGCCCGCATTCAGGAGGAACTCCCTCTTCCGCTTCTTTTCCGGGTGGTGGATGAGGAGGGGGATCCGGTGGCGGGAGAAACCGTGTTTTTCGAAATGGAAAACGGGGAGGCTGTCTTCGATCCGCCCTCCACGCCGAGTTCCGCAGACGGCCTGGTGGAAACCCGGGTGACCCTGGGGACGGTGGCAGGAGACCTCTGGGTGCTTCCCGGCATTGATTCGGATCTGTTTTCGGGGGCCGAGTCTCTTCTGCTTATCGCCCTTCCCGGTGATGCGGCAAACCTGCAGTGGATCTTCGGTTCCGGGCAGAAGGACGCTCCTTCTGCCACTCTTCAGGAAACCCTCTTGATGGGTGTTTTCGATGAGTGGGGCAACGGGGTTCCAGGAGTCAGCGTGGGGGTGACAGCGCCGGGAGGATCTTCCGTGACTCCGGCTAGCGGGATCAGTGACGACGAAGGACAGTGTTCCTTTGTCTGGACTCTCGGAGGGGACCTCGGTGACTACGAACTTCTGGCCAGCAGCGCCGGGATTGCCACTGCGCAGGCGACGGCCATAGCCGACCTTCCTCCCCATGTAAACGACTACTCTCCTCCGGGTCCTCTCGGGCCCGGTGATTTTCTGAATGTCTATGGAGAGAATTTCTGCCTGGAACCGGAATTCAACACTCTGCGCCTGGGCGGCCGTGATCTGGACATCGTAAGTGCCACAGAGACCCAGCTTCGCTCCCGTCTTCCCGACGACATGGCCATGGGCTGGTACGAACTTACCCTTTCTGTGGGTAGCCAGTCGGCAAACGCTTCGCTGGATTCCCTGGCCGTTGCACCCGGCTATGGAGTCGTGACGGATCTGGGCCTGGTCGAAGGAGAACTCCCCCTGTCACTTCTGCTCGACGGGGGAGAGAGCGATTATCTCTTTCTTGTCTACAGCCTGAAAGAGAGCGGACCCTATGAACTGCTTCCCTACTCAGCGGGCCCCGATCGGGAGACGGAGACTCGCGCTCAGGATCGAAGCCTCTCGCCAGTCGATCTCTTTCACCAGCGGCTTCTGATGGCCCGGGGGAGCCGCCCGGGGAATCCACCGGCCGTCTCGCCTCGTTCATCGCCTGTCAGCGTCCGAGACTTCCAGGTGCTTTCGGATGCCTTCGGCAATATCTACTCTCCCTCGGATTACGAGACGGTTCAGGCCACCCTGCGATACAGCGGCAGCCAGGCTCTTCTCTACGTGGACAGCCGGGATGACTCCTCCCTGCCCCAGGCTTCCGTGGACGAACTGGGACTTCTCTTCGACACGCTGATACATCCGCAGGACACTGCGAGCTTTGGAGAGGAAAGTGACATTGATTCCAATGGAAAGGTGATGATCCTGCTCAGTCGGGTAGTCAATGCCATGACCACCTGGAGCGATGGAAGCTATGTGGGCGGCTTTTTCAATCCCGTGGATCTCGATGTCTGGAGCTCTCCTTCCGGTTGCAGCAATCATGGGGAGGTCTTCTTTGCCATCGTTCCGGATCCTGTCGGCGAGTTCAGCCCGGTTCCTCACAGCCTCTCCTCGACCCTTTCCTCGCTTCCGCCCATTCTGGCCCACGAGTTTCAGCACATGATCAACATGGGCCAGCGGCACATTGTTCACGGCAATTACCAGACTCCGCAGGAAGAGCTCTGGCTGAACGAGGGGCTCAGCCATCTGGCCGAGAATCTTTGCGGCTTTGATGAGCAGAACCAGAGCCGGGTCAGCCTGTATCTACATAGCAGGGCTCATCGCAACTGGGCTCTGGCGTCTCTTGATGGTGCGGCGACCGTGGGAAACAGTCTGGCGGAGCGGGGGGCATCCTATCTCTTCTGCCGCTATCTGGAAGATCGCTGGCCGGGGAGCGTCCGGAACCTGGTGCAGTCTGTCCTGCCGGGCAGGGAGAATGTCACTTCCGCCTGCGAGGAAGATTTCGAACAGGTCTTCAAGGACTGGATTGCGGCGATCTATCTGGACGACCGGGAGGGCGAGGACTCCGATCCGCGCTACCAGTTCAGCAGCCATAACCTCCGCCTGGACTTTCCCTATTCAAATCAGGATGAACCTCTGGCGATTCCCCTGAACTCGGGATCCATGAGTTCCTCGCTCATGCCCATGTCTTTCGATCTTCAGGGTCTGGAGACGGGAGCTGCTCCGGGGATTCTCGAAATGTTGGTGGAGGCTCCTTCGGCTTCCAGAATCGGTCTTCTTCTGCTGCGAACCCGTCTTTGACTTGACGAAAGCGAGTCCTTGCCCTACAAGGCTTTGAGGTCTATTCTGCATCGGAAAGGTGCATGATATGTTCTACAGAGGGACAGGGATCCTGCTTCTCCTGGCTGTGGCTGCTGCCTCCGCCCTTGAGATTGATCAGGTCTACTATGACCGTGCCTTCTCGCCCAATGCTGACGGCGTGCAGGACAGTTGCGCCCTGTCCTTTCATGTAGACGGGGGAGAAGAGGATCTTGCACTGGTTCGGGCAGAAATTCACACGGATCCCACTCAGCCCCCGGATTCAGGCACTCTGGCCCGCCTTCTTCTGGAGGAGTCCGCGCTGGGGACAAACGATTCCCGCTACAGCCTGAAGTGGGGAGGTGAGGGGGAGGATGGCGAGACTCTCCCCGATGGTTTCTACTATCTTCACCTCTATGCCCTGACCGGCACCGAAGAACTCTGGATGGACACTCCCGTGGAACTGGAAATCAACACGATCGCCCCCGATCTCGTTTCCACGGCCCTGGAGCCTTCTCCCTTCTTTACTCCCCTGCTTGAGGGCGCGGACTCCCTGCAACAGGTCTTCTTCACCTCGTCGAGCTTTGACACTCTGACGGACACCGCCCTTCTGAGGATCTATCAACTGGAGGAAGGCAGTGTTTCTCAGGAGCTGAGGTTGCTTGAAAGAGACTCCGGGTATCGAGTGGAGTCGGAGTTCGGATGGAAGTACCGCTTTCTCTGGAACGGCATGGACGAGTTCGAGAGTCGTGCGGACGGGCTGTATCTGGGCTGGATCGTTCTGGAGGATGATGCTGGCAATTCGGATTCCACCTCCGTCAATCTGGACATGGACATTCTCGCGCCCAGTGTTTCTGTTTTCGGCTACGAGTCAGCGAGCAGTTTCCACTGGAATCCGGCGGATGTCCCCGACACGCTTTTCCTTCGGGTCTCCGATCGGCACGATGTAGACAGTTGCCGCGTGGCCTGGGGTCTGGATGCAGAGTTTGATACGGAAGCCATCAGCCTGGGAACAGGAAGTGGGGACAGCGAGGACTTCTCTCTTCTTCTCCCTGAGGCCTGGACAGCCGACAGCACTTATGTCGACAGTACCTACCGCATCCAGGTCGACGCACGGGATCTGGCCGGCCATTGGATGACGGAGATTTCCTCCTCCCAGGCCCTGAGCTTTACGCTGGACTCTCTGGATCCCGAGGCACCGGAGTGGACCACTCCGGGGGGACGGAGAATTCAGTCCTCTCTGTCCCTGGACGGTACGGTGTCGGAAGCGGATCTGACGGTTCTCCTCTTTCAGGGTGCTTCGGAAACCGCCCGCGATACTCTGGAGCTCAGTTCTTCCTATGACTTCTCCTTCTTTGTGCAACTGGAAGATGGCCCCCAGACTTTCCAGGTGCAGGCTTTCGATCCGGCGGGAAACCTCTCTGCTCTCTCCGGGGAACTGGAACTGGTCTATGAGCCCGGGGCAGAGGTTCTGATGCCGGGGCGCTTCCGGGGTGGAAGTGATGAAACGATCCGGATCAATACTCCCGGCGATGCGCTTTCTGTGGAACTGCGCTTCTTTAGCCTGGAGGGAAAACTGGTCCGCAGCCTGGAGGCCTCCGGAGGGCCACAGGAGTGGCTGGCGAACTGGGACCTTCTCGGTGACGGTGGGCGACCTCTCATGGGAGGCCTCTACCTCGTCAATGTTCTCAGTACGATGAATGACGGAAGCCTGAGAAGTGAGAGGAAGGTGGTGGCTCTTGTTCCCTAGACGCTCCCTGATCCTTGCTCTTTTGATTCCTCTCGCTCTTTCTGCCAGCGAGGGAGGGAGTTTCCGACTGAGTGGCGGGGGAGCGAAGGGGCTTGCCCTTTCCTCCTGTGCAGGGCTTCACGATACCGGGCTGGAGGCTCTCTTCCTGCAACCGGCTTCCCTGCTGAGCCTGGATGAAACAGCCCGGATGGCTCTGGTCTATGAACACCTGTCCGGGGGGATTCCCCTTCAGCAGGCGACGCTTCTTATTGGAAGGGGATCCGGGCATCAGGATTCCCGTTCCGGAAGCCCCCAGAGCAGTGCCGCTCTTGCTGCGGCCTTCCAGTATCGAGGTGCAGACCTGGCCGATGCTTCCCGCTGGCAGGAGTGGACCCTGAGTGTCGCAGGAGCCTGGAGCCCCTTCCGCTGGCTTGCTACCGGCTTTCGTGCCGATCATTCACGCGGGGGAAGCGAGGATGACCTGGATCGCGGCCGGGCTTTCTCCCTGTCACTGGGCCTGAAGGCTCGCCTGCTGAGTCCCTCACTGGAGGCGGGATTCTTTCTGGAAGACCTGGTTCATGAATTTCTCTGGGACGGGGGATCGGTAAAGAAGCGGGAGGCTTCTCCGGTTCTGTCTCTTGGCATGAACGACCTGCACCTGCCCTACCTGCGCGGTGATTTCCGGCTGGAGACAGCGGCCCGCTACCGTTTCAATGATCTGGAAAGTCTGGGCCTGGGTCTGGAGTGGAATTTTATCGAGGATCTTGCCGTATTTCGTTGTGGCCTGCGCCACTGGTCTGATGAGCGGCTTCCTGTGGAGTTCTCCTTCGGCTTCGGTCTTTCACTCAGTTCCCTGTATCTTGATTATGCTCATGCGACTTCTGCAGTCGAGGCGGCAGGCGCTCGCCACCGGATTACCCTGACCCGCCCTTTATCGGCAAATTGAGGCTGAATGCACGGACAAGGAAACAGAAAGTCTTCATCCCTTCCCTTTGCCGACTCTCCCTATCCCTGGGTGATGCGCCTGGTAACGCTGAATGTGCTGGCCTTCCTGCTGCAGCTGGTCTTCCAGAACAGCCCTCTCGGGAACATGGTCACCCAGCTTCTCATTCTGCACCCGCCTCTGGTCGCCAAGGGCATGATCTGGCAGTTGCTCTCCTACATGTTCATTCATGGGGGGCTCATGCACATTCTCTTCAACATGTTCCTGCTCTGGATGATGGGGCGGGAAGTGGAAGTTGTGCTTGGAAGCCGCGCCTTTCTTCGTCTGTACTTCTTCTCCGGACTGGTGGCCGGTCTCTTCAGCATGACGATGTGGAATGCGAGCATCCTCGGTGCCAGTGGTGCCGTTCTTGGCATTCTGGCTGCCTATGGCCGTCTCTTCCCCGACAGGATAATTCTCGCCTTTATGGTGATCCCGATGCGAGTGAAATACTTCATCTGGTTCATTGCTGTGCTGGATCTCTACGGTGCGATTCAGGGAACCGGGAACATTGCCCATCTTGCCCATATCGGAGGACTGCTCACCGGGCTTGTGATGATGAAAATGGGTTGGCATCGAAAAAGCATCCTGGGAATTGAGGAGCGGAGGAGGCAGAGGGAAATCTCGAAACAGAAAACGGATCGAAATCGGGTCAATGCCATCCTCGACAAGGTAAATCGGGAAGGGATTCATTCCCTGACTCGCAACGAGAAGGCTTTTCTGGAAAGCATGCGAAAGCGCCACTGAAATCTGTCTCCCAGTCTCCTTGATCTATCTTCTGTAAAGCGGTAAAATTAGACAAGATCGCTCCTCACGACCTTGTCATGTTTCCCTTTTCGGAAGGCTGCGGATGCTTCGCTACTCACTTGCCCTGCTTCTCTGTTTCGCCGCATTTCCCGCTTTGGTTCTCGCCTCGGACCTCATCGTGGACCTTCCCCTTTCAGAAAGCTGGAACCCGGGAACTCCTGAAGGGCAGGAACTTCATCGCTTTTTGTCCCGGCCCGGGACGGACCGCCCTCATCGCCCCCTGATTCGCTGGTGGTGGGCTCTTGAAGAAGGGCAGGTCATCGAGTCTCTGGAACTGCTCCCCCGTCAGGAAGAGGTGGAGGCGGGCCTGGAGCAGAGTCCCATGATTCTTCCCCTTCTGGGGGAGGCCGCATCGGAGCAGCTCTACGCAGAGGACTACCTCCTTCAGGTGGAGAGCCCCCAGTTTCTTCACGGTCGCAGCTTCCAGTCCATTTCTCTTCTTCCTATCCTTGTAAGTGACGGGAAACTCCATTCCCTTCGTGAAGCGGGCCTGAGGATCCGTTTTGCTTCCGGTGAAGATTCGAAGAAGCCGATCCGCCCCCTGCGCCCGGACTTTCCTCTCCGGGAGAGAGTCCTTCGTAGCCTTGGTCGCCATCTCCTGAATCCCGAAAGTCTGCCCCTTGCTTCCGATCGCGCTGTCGGCGGGAGCGGTTTCCCCACGGAGGCTCCTTCTCTTGAAGGCAGCACGGTGGAAATGGTCATCGTGACCGTGGATTCTCTGGCGGATCTTTGCCAGGTCTATGCAAACAGTCGCAGTGGATGGGGTGTCCCCACGGTGGTTCGCACGGTGGAGTGGATGGAGGGTCGCTACCCCATGGGAAGTGACCGGGCCGAGATGATCCGGAACTTCGTGAAGGATGCTTACGAGAAGTGGTCCATTCGATTTTTGCTGATTGTGGGAGATGTGGAAGTCATGCCGGTGCGCCATGCCTTCAGCACCTTCTTTGCCGATGATCGACTCGTCCCAACAGACCTCTATTTCTCCTGCCTCGACGGTTCCTGGAACGGGGACCAGGATTCCCACTGGTGCGAACCGGGGGGGGGGAGTGTCGTGGGTGATGAGGCAGACCTTCTGCCCGAAATTGCCACAGGACGGATTCCTTCCGGGAATCGGGAGGAGTGCGAGCTCCATCTTCAGAAGGCCATGGATTCCCAAAATTGCGTCGTTCCCGATTACCAGAACTCCCTTCTTTTTCTGGGAGAGGTACTCTTCCCCAAGGACTGGAATCTCGGAGACACGATCTACTCTGATGGCGCGGCCTACTGCGAGTCGGTGACCGTCAATGCGACGGATGCCAGCCATGACCTGACCCGGCTCTATGAAAACTACTACGAGTTCCCTGGCTCTTCGGAACTGTCCCGTTCCGCCTCGATTGCCGCATTGAATGCCGGCCCTTCCGTGGTCCTGCACAATGGCCACGGAGGGCGTCAGGCGATGAGCGTGGGAGATGCGAGCATCAATTCCAATGATGTCGATCACCTGACAAATGGCCAGGAGACGTTCCTGCTCTACATGGTCAACTGTAACGCTGCTGCCTTCGAGTACAACAGCCTGGCCGAGAACTTCCTGCAGAACCCGCAGGGCGGAGCCCATGCCGTGATCGGGTCCACCAACGAAACCTACTCAAACATCTGCATGAAGTATCAGAACGAGTTCTTCTACACTCTTTACGATGATCCCTCTCTCAGTCTTGGTGAACTCTATGTGGGAAGTCTGAATGCCTTCCACTTTGGAACCTCCTCCAACTCGGTCTACCGCTGGACTCACCAGACACTGACCCTTCTCGGCGATCCCAGTTCCTGGGTTTTCTACGACCTTCCCGATC